>DAISKX010000091.1:0-9538 GCA_036820725.1 Nitrospiraceae bacterium | reverse complement strand
ATTGCTGGTGCATCTTACGCCGCGCTCACTGTTGGCATCGAACGTCACGCCTGCCACCGTGTTTCGCATCATCGAAGCAGTCAGACCGACCTTACTGCTCGACGAAATGGACACGCTCAAAGACGCACATGAAGAGCTACGCGGGATTCTGAATTCCGGGCATCGCCAAGCGGGAGCCTTCGTCCTTCGCTGTGTGGGTGACGACCATCAGCCGAAAGCGTTTTCGACCTATTGCCCGATGGCTTTCGCCGCGATCGGAAAATTGGCAAGCACATTGGAAGATCGGTCGATCATCATCCGTATGCGGCGTCGATCATCGAATGAAAAAGTTGAGTCCCTTCGATGGACGGGACAACAAGGACAAGCTTTGACTGCATCACTCACGTACTTGGGGCAAGCCATGGCGCGTTGGGTGAATGACCACCAAAAGGAACTCCGCCAGCATACTTCCGTCAGTCCAGCACAACTCAATGATCGGGCTGCCGACAATTGGGCACCGTTGTTGGCCATCGCCGACACGATCGGTGGGGAATGGCCCGAGAAAGCTCGTGCTGCATCAATCGCAATCTCCGGTAAATACGATCCGGACAACGACTCGTTCGGCGTTCAACTGCTGAATGATGTACGGACAGTGTTTAGAAAATGTGGCGTTCATTTGTTGTCATCAAAAGAGGTTTGTGATCGATTGGTAGAGATGGAGGAGAGTCCATGGGAGTCATGGCGTCATGGTCGTCCACTTTCGCCCGTACAACTTGCACGGTTACTACGGCCATTCGAAATCCATTCACGAGATGTGTGGCAAAAAGACCGGAGTTTGAAGGGGTATGGGATCGAAGATTTCACGGATGCATTTGACCGGTATTTACCCTCCTTAGCATCTCGTTCGCTTAAACCAGGGGTTCTGAAACGCGAGGGCGCGAGAACCCGCGTCAGGAGCGAGGCTCATGCGGATTCTCGATCCGCGAGGACTGGTACGCCTCGCGCTTCGAAAAGTGCCACCATCGCCGCTCCAGATGCGGCGTCTCGCGTTCTCGCGGATCAAAAGGAGGGGGCTAGCGAGAAGGAACAGATGAAGGCCCGCCGTGCGCATTTCGACACATTGAGCAAGGTGTGGCGACGGGTAAAAGCAATCAAGCAACCAATGCGGTGATGTGAAAAAGTGAAATGACGAAATGAGGTGAATGTGATGAGTGGATAGCGTGCATTAACAGTGAATCATAAGGATGCAGCGTGAGTAAACCTATAGCGGAGGAGAGCAATTATGACGAAGCGTGAACTACAGGAAGACAACGATGCATTGAGACAGAAGTTAGAGGAAGTATACGACGTGGTCGGAGATGCATTGGGGTTTGATGAGGACAGTGATGAAAAGGATAGTGAAGAAGAAGATGGAGAATTCGATGAATCAGATCGATGAGGAGGAGTGAGGAGTCGTGATGTGAATTCATCATGTGGGCGGGGTGACAACAATGGCCTCGCCCACAGTAGAAAGGAATACATGAAACAACGACCGAAGGAAGCAGTCTCATCAAACAGTGATTTCATTTGCTGAATTTCTTTGCGCGATCACCACGCGAAGAATGCTGAGGGAACTCCATGCATCGATCAAAGAGGGGAAAGCCCAAGACGTGGCTCAACATGAGGCGGACCTGCACGCCTGGAAAAAGGAGAAGGCGCGTGGCTCGATGTAATTTTTGTGGTGCCACATTCGGGAGTCGCCAAGGTGTCCGTGCCCATCTCAAGGGATGTGCCGCCTATCATGCACGCGACACTGTGAATCAGTCTAAAGGCAATGGCCCGCAAGGCAGGCCTTCTATAGGCAAACTGCCTTCTAGGCAGCAATCGGAGCCTAAGGCAATGCTTTCGAAATACAGTGAACAACAGCTAACGGTTCCAGAACCGGGGTCTCGGTTGAATGCTGAAGCGGTGGAAGTGGTCCTTCGTACCTACGAAATTATTCGCGCACGCCGTGAACAGCTGCGTGACTCGTTACCAATAAGACGGTTATCCGATCCCGCAGCACGTACAAATAAATGGCCGACCTACGAGGACTGGCTCAACGTGGGCCGAGACGTAGCCCGCCTTGAACTGGCGTGCGAGCGCATTCTGCAACAAAGCCGCGTATCGAGGGATGAACCGTGGGCCCTGTATCGAGTCGCGATTACAATTCGAGATCGATGGGTGTCCTGGCGCAAGGAAGAAGCGTATCGCTGTTGGCAGAATCAAGGACAGGAATCGCAACAGGATTTTGAAGAAGTGTTGGTCGATTTTGGGGTGCCGGATTTGGAAGTAGACTGGTCCCGAATTATCGACGGACTACGGTGGTTAACCAGTCATACAAGGGCGACATTGCAGCTTGAATAGAAACACCATTCTATTTTTAAGGGGAGAGCAATGAAGAAAAGCAAAAGAAAGGAAAAGAAAGATTCAATGGTAACGTTAAAGGAAATTGTTGAGGAAGAATTTGCAGCGAATATTGTGACTAAGCTCCGATTGGCGTTGGATCGGTATAAGTATGCTTTTTTCAATGGGGACGTTAGTGATGAGGACCATGCGTTGGTTATGGCCACGGTGAAAAAAATGATCAATGAGACGGTGCATTTCATAGACGAGGGATTTACCAGCGCATTGAGTCGCAGGTTCCGTCGGTCTTCAGAGATTTATAGAAAAAGCGTGAGCTACTGACATGAACCCTGGCGCCCGCAACTTGTCCATCACGTTGTTTGGGTGGACCAAAAACCCTTTGAAAGGGTTGTGGCCCGCTTATCACCATCCGAGTGGACGTTTAGAGGCTCGACAGTGAAGATCGCCCTTTATGCCCGTGTGAGCACCGACGGACAGGACCCAGAAGTCCAGCTCCAAGCCTTGCGGGCTCATGCAATACAGCGTGGTTGGACGATTGTTGAAGAGTTCGTGGATCACGGCTTCTCAGGCGCGAAAGAGAAACGTCCTGCGTTAGATCGTCTCATGAAAGCAGCCTGGGCAGGAAAGTTCCAAGCTGTTTTGGTCTTTCGCTTTGATCGATTTGCCCGTAGCCCTAAGCACCTTCTCACCGCCTTAGAGCAGTTTCGTTCGCTCAAGATTAATTTCATTTCCCTGCAAGAACAGTTCGACACCTCGACCCCCATTGGCCATGCCATGTTCCTCATCATTGGAGCGATGGCACAACTGGAGCGGGACATCATCCGTGAACGGGTGAAGGCAGGATTGGATCGGGCACGAAGCAGAGGAGTCCGACTTGGTCGCCCTGTTGCGCAGGCTCAGCCCAACGAGGTGGCCGTTCTAAAGCAGCAAGGACTCTCATTACCCGAGATCGCGAAGCGCCTACGCTGTAGCCGTTCGACGGTGAAGCGTCGGCTTAAGGAAACCGCCATTAGAGTCTGACATCGCAAAACATGCATATCCAACAAAAGTCATCTCTCCGAATCTCAATCACAGTTTCATCTAGGATAAGATTGCGGAACCGGCAACGCTCAAATTGGTTATCTTTCCCACTGAGGAGAAGGGGAAGTTTGTCCCGCCCTTCCTTGCTGTTCAAACCCCTACTCCCGCCCACTATTCATAGCCACATTGTGGCTTTACTAGCCGATGCGTTGGTTTCTGATTATCTAGCCTACCCACCCACAACCCGTACATAGGTAGAATGGTGTTCGTCTGGTCCCGGTCTTTATAATTTATACCTCACTTTATGGGTTGGCAATGATAGCTGCGGTCTACGCGAGAAAATCGAGTGAGCAGAACGGCGTGAGCGATGAGGAGAAATCCGTTACCCGCCAGATTGAACACGCGAAAGCTTACGCCAGGACAAAAGGGTGGACGGTTTCGGATGAACTGATCTTCATTGATGACGGCATTTCTGGAGCAGAGTTCGTTAAGCGACCAGGCTTCATCCGCCTGATGAATGCACTTAAACCAAATCCTTCGTTTCAGTTCCTCATTATGTCCGAGGAATCTCGCCTCGGACGCGAATCGATCGAAACCAGCTACGCATTGAAGCAAATTATTGACGCCGGTGTGAGACTCTTCTTCTACTTGGAAGATCGAGAACGAACGCTCGACAACGCCATGGATAAGGTGATGCTCTCACTGACCAACTTTGCTTCCGAAATGGAGCGAGAGCGGGCCAAACAACGGACATACGATGCGATGCTTCGCAAGGCGAAAGCGGGACACGTGACTGGGGGCAAAGTGTTCGGGTACGACAACAAGGAGGTAGTTTCAACAGAAGGGCGCAGGATGCATGTCCTTCGGGTCGTCAATCCGAAAGAGGCGGATACGGTACGGCGAATCTTCACCATGTACGCTGGCGGTCTCGGCTTCACCCGGATAGCGAAGCAGTTGAATACCGAGGGCATCCCTGCCCCTCGTCACAGTCCAAGAGGATGGGCTCCTACCGCCGTGCGAGAGATCCTGTACCGACCGCTTTATCGTGGGGAGATCATCTACGGCCAGCTTCAAAAGTTTGTGCGAGGCGGTACTAAGAAACGCCGCGAACGGGACCAGAAAGACTGGATCAGGGTGGATGCTCCTGAACTTCGAATTGTCGCACAAGATCTCTGGAATACTGCTCAGATGCGACTTGCCAGGGCCAAAGCTGGTGGAAAATCAGTTTTCAGGGATCAGGATAGCAAATACTTGTTAACCGGTTTGGCTCGGTGCGCACACTGTGGCGGTCCTATCGAGGCTTTAGGTCGGGATTACAGCAGGAAGAAGGGTCGCTATTACGGGTGTGCTTATCATCGGAAACGCGGCACGGCCATCTGCAAGAATTCTCTCCGAGTGGAGCAGGATGTACTGAACCAGGTTGTCCTAAAGGCAATAAGTGATGTTCTCGATCAGAGGTTAATAGAGGCTGCTGTAGAAAAGGCTCTGGAAACGCTCAGATCAGGCCAGGACGAACGACTGACCCGCCAGAAAGCCATAGAGCGGGAACTATCCTTGATCGAAGCCTCTGAGAAACATCTCGTCGATGCCATCGCATGCGGCGAAAACATGAAGCCACTCCTGACAAGGCTCCGGTTCGAGGAGCGTCGGAACAAAGAACTCACTGCCGAACTGGATTCACTTACCAAACCAGGGCAAGTAATCGAACTGGAAAAGGCACGTCTAAAACATGACCTTCAACGCCGGGTAGCTGACGCCAAGAGCCTACTCGGACGGCAAACGACTCAGGCGAGGCAAATTTTAAGGAAGCTGATTCAGAAACCACTACTTTGCGAGCCAATTGAAGAGGATGGAATGAAAGGTTACAGAATATCGGGAGAGGGATCTTACCTCCACCTCATGCCTGGACAGTGTGCTTCCCCATGCGTGGTGTCCCCAACGGGATTCGAACCCGTGTTGCCGGCTTGAAAGGCCGGCGTCCTAGGCCAGGCTAGACGATGGGGACTCTTATTCCAAGTAGCAATGCTCTGATTCTTACCACACTCTACAGTGAAGTGTCACTACTGCTGATTTACATACCTGTGCCAGCGTGCGCGGGTGCTAGCAAACATTGATGCACCTGATTTGTAGTGGTCTTTTTCTTACTTTCGCACGAACGATAGCATCATCAGGAATGGTCCGAAGACAGGCCAAGCTTGGGTCACCCGCTTATCCCTCCATTCGTCCTTCTTGCCTTGGGATCGTGAGAAGATCTTTCAGCGGTCATCCCACCTGTGAGCGCTCGCGTTTGATTTGAACATAGAGTAGGATGAGGCCGCGGAGGCGATCGTCCACTAGGCTGCCGAGGAGACGACCATGAACCCTGTGCCTGGCCATGTCTTACGATTCAGCGGGTATCTGTTAGTCACTTCACTTTTCTTCGTAAACTGCTCTCACGATATCCACCAGACCCGAGCCGGCACCGTGAAGGATCACGTAGAAGCTTTTTATGATCATCTGACCCATGACCGGGTCGCCGCAGCGATCAGGGAAAATGAAGCGATAGAAGCCATGGCCAGTCAGATGGGCAACACGATCAAACATCGGGTCAATCAGACGGGTACCTATGCGATAGACCGAGAATGGACTGATTTCCGCACTGCAAATGAAACGGCTGCGCAAAATTGGTTAGCTTTGGGCCAATACCTTTCTATCAAGAAGCAGTATCCTCAAGCACGTGCGACATACCAGCGTGTCGTGGATACATACACGGGCCAAACGGACCGCTCCTATCGCGAGCAGGCCCTTCGTGCGCTCCATGATCTTGAGATCCTCAATCCGTCGGAAAAACCGCATTGATCGTTCAAACCTAAATCCAGTCGTTCCAGTGCTACGACCATTCTCCTGGCCCATGTGTGGGGGTGTACTGTTTTTCTGCCTCTCCGCCTGCGTTCACAATATCCATGTGACCCCCACGCCGGAACCGACCACCTCCCCGTCTTTTCCTGTGAGTCTAAAAATAGAAGTGCCGTTTCTTGCCCTAGAAGGAGCAGACCATATGCCCGGGATCGCGCTGCTGAAGTGGCCGCCGGAAGATCTGCGGGATGCCATCGTAAGATATATTCAGAAGCGAGGGAGCTTTGCGGCAGTCAGCAATGAATCGGGCGACTTGATTCTTGCCGTGAAGAGCTGGCTTATCCTTCGGGCTTCCGCTCGATACGTCTACACACTTCACCTGGAAGCCGACCTCTCCAAGCCTGGTCAGGCTCCCATGAAGACCTATGTGGCGGATGCAGAAGCCGGCGGGTCTTCCGTCAGATGGGTGACCGCCTCTGATGAAGAGCCCATTAACATTGCTACCGGAGACGCTTTGCACCAGCTGCTTTCACAAATTGAATCCGATGGCCCCATCTACTTGAACCTCACACCCCAGCTATAATAAATCCCAGTTGGGATCATGTCTTCCGATCTACGTATAGGGCCGGTATTCATTGAGCTATCAATTCCGACATAGTGTGACCTGTTCAGATCTTTTTTCGCATGCCTTGCTGCCGCTATACCTGAGGTTTGTTCAGAAGCGACATCCTTTCCCGTAGTGCCGAATACTGGCGTTACCTTTGCTCGGCTTGTCCAGAGACTGTTAAGGCCACGAAAGGAAGCACTGAATCATGCAATGTCATTTCTTTAACCAGTGAATGGACTTCACCGTTCGACCACCAGCCCATATGTCTTTTCCGAGAGTGGAAGAGGTAAGTGAACGAAAGCAGGAGTCACAGTCCCATAATAGAGCAACGTTCCGTCTTATAGAACCTGATTGGACGCCATGATGACGTTACCGCCTTACCTGATATCGGCCGACGCGCATCCAACAAGGCTGACAATTCAGCTCCCGCGTCTACACATTTCAGGTTATGCCTCACAAACGCATACACCGGTTTCATCGTGCGGTCGCATCCCCCCGACGAGGGATGCAGTTCGGCAAATGGGTACTATCCCCCTGCAGCGCGATATCGCTAGACTCACCTCGCTTCACGCATGCCACCGATCAAATCATATTCTCGAACGCACTTCCGCATACCATTATCCTACCCGGTCATGTTCGCCGGCATCCCCTTTGTCGGTGAAGCACAGCTTTGTAACCTGACAGTGTTCGGTTGCAGAATGAATTGTGGCTGGGAAGTGCCTCTGGGTGCACATCTCAAACTCCACTTGCTTCTGCCGGATCATGCCACGTCCCTTGCCGTAGAAATTGCGGCAGTTCGATGGACTCATGGAATGTATGCAGGGCTGGAATTTCTGGATCTTCCAAGGGAGAGCAGAGACCGACTCCACAGCTTTGTGTTGGATGAATTTTCAAGAACACTGAATGCCCTTGGGCGAGGCCGCAATTAGTCCTTGGGCGAAGGTCACTCATCACGCATTGCATCTGAGGGCCGAGGATGGAGAGGAGATGAGATGAGAAGGTATCGGCGGCCGGAGTCAATCAGAGGTCAAAACGGAAACCCCTCTATAGGCTTCTCACGAGAAGGGAACGTATGAGTATGAACATGCCTCACGCGATGTTGACGGAGATGCATCGATACACGCCTTCTCATACGGCAGGTCTGACACCGGGTCATCGAGAGGGCGCACGTCTCGGCGTGCGCGGGGCTGGGCGGGTGAGATGAACCGTATCTTTGGATCTTCCGTCGGATCGAAACCGAACGATCGAGGCCTGGAACTCCCAATAGCACCCCGTTTCAGGCTCACCCTAAATAATGGCTGGAAAACCTTGGGCAGGCCGGATAGTCTTCCACCACGATATCAACCTCCAGGTGTCTGTGCGGCGACGGGAACGGCCTTGGCTGGCTGACTCTCTTCGGGTGGTGACCACCCTCCTCCCAAGGCCTTGTAGAGTTGAACGACGGAAGCCAAATGGAGTCGATGCGTGCCGCTCAGAGCCAGTTCTGCTTCAAAGAGATTACGCTGTGCGATGAGCACATCGAGGTAGTTGGCTAGCCCACCTTTATATCTCAGATTGGCGAGCCTCAGCGCCGACCGTAGCGCCTCCACCTGCTCGACCTGCGCGGCACGTTGCTCGCGGGCCGTCCGTACGGCGACCAACGCGTCTTCGACTTCTTTGAACGCAACCAGGATCGACTGCTCATATTGAGCCACAGCTTGGCGAGCTTGGGCCTCTACGGCATCCTGTTGAAATCCTAAGATTTGAGCGTTGAGGAGCGGTCCAACCAATGTCGGCCCCGCAACCCCAAACCTACCTTCATCGTCAAAAAGTCTGGTCAGCTTCGGGTTCGCCACACCAAGCAATCCCGTGATGGATAGCCTGGGAAACCGGTCAGCCTTCGCCATGCCGATGCGGGCTGTCGCGGCGGCTAATTCCTGTTCCGCCCGGACTAGATCAGGGCGACGCTGGAGCAATTCAGACGGAAGCCCCGGCGGAACCTCCGGTGGCATGACCTGTTCGGTGAGAGAACGGCCACGTATGATCTGAGCCGGATTTCGGCCAAGGAGCACGCTGATCTGATTTTCTTTCTGAACCATCTGCCGTTCCAATTCGGCCGCTCGTGCTGCGGCGTTGGCGCGCTCCGCTTCGAACTGATCGGCATCGAGCTTGGTGATAACGCCGCCCTTGAGACGGGCCTGCGCGATCTTGACCGATTCTTCCCAGGACTTAAGTGTCCGTCTGGCGATATCCAACTGCATGTCGAATTGCAGAAGTTCGAAATAGGCCTGAGCGACGTTGCTCACCAATTCCAGCACGATTGCCCGCCGGTTCTCATCCTTCGACAGTAAGTCGTCACGAGATGCTTCGTTTGAGCGACGGATCCTGCCCCAGATGTCCAGCTCCCAGGAGAGATTGCCTTGCACATAGTAGTTGAAGGGGTTGGGAAATCCGGGGAATAGAAACGTGGAATCCCGTCCGAAGGACGGCGCGTTGACCGTTGCGTTCATCTGCGGCGCGAAGTCGGTCCTCGCAATAAACAGTCTCGCCTGATACTCCTCAATGGTGGCGATCGCACGCTTGAGATCTTTGTTTTCGTCCATGGCCACACGGATCAGCTTTTGAAGTTCTTCGTCGCGAAGCAGTTCCCACCAGGGCATGTTGGCGATGGACGCCCCCTGTTTCTCCGCCATGCGGAAAGAATCTCCCGCGGTCACAGATGGACGAGAGTAG
>DAISKX010000090.1:0-9563 GCA_036820725.1 Nitrospiraceae bacterium | reverse complement strand
GCATACCGGGCCTGTTCGAGCGCCGCCTGTATGCCACCGGTGATGAATGTGAAGGTCGTCCCTTCTTTAAGCTCGAGAGGTTCGCGCGCATGGTGCGTAAGCACGAACACCGGGTGATGAAACGGCGGATCTTCTCCCCACCAGCCGTTCCAGGGAGTCTTGGCATCCCAAGAGCCTGGGTGGCCGCCGAACATATTCCGGCCCATCACCGTGGCGCCGATGTTGGCAAGCGACTCCTCGACGACCGGCGTGCTTTCGTTGACCTCTCCGCCTTCAAGACCGTGCGTCGAACGCCACGCCCTGAGAGGAAGGATCCACTCGTGCAGGCGCATGCCGCCGATCCCGAGCGGGTTCTCGACGCTCTGGTTTGGACCGGCAACAAACCCGTCGAGGGACATTGAGATTATGAAGCGCAACTTCGACATGTCTCATCACCTAGGAGTTTATGGTCAACCTTCGGGAATGACTGCGACTCCTGCATTCGATCCAGCTAGCCCCTCAGTATCTCAGCAAATCAAGTACCACGCGAGGCCGAGAAACGACTCCCGATCCTTTTCTTCGACCGGTCCCGGAGACTGGCCCACGCTTTGTCGATCGCTTCTTCAAGCTTCACTCCAGCTATCCGACCTCCTGTGTGGTCTAATATCGGAGCTAAGCGGCACGCAGCCTTTTTGGCGCGGTTGTGTTGAGCGCGGAGTTAGGTAGTATTTTGACAAGCCAAGCGTGAGTCAGAATCGTGGCGGATTCGAGTTTCCTCAACACGCGGTCATGAAGCAATTACGCCCCCCTAAAATTCGAATCTGATCCATCTGATCATTCCCATTGACGCATTTCTTTTCGCCTTGAATGCGTAGCTTTTCGCCACTCCTCCAGGTCCTGCATGGAAGCGGGTTTGCCACTTTCAATGATTCTGCCCATGCGAAGGTGAACCTCACCATAAAAATCGTTGAGCCAATCCTGATCGCACTCGAATTGAGTCTGATCCCATTGAGTGTGATTGATCAGAATTCGTTTGAGTTTGATGTAACGGTCCAGAAATTGGGAATAAAGTTCTCCAATCTTTGGATCATTTGGGAAATAGGAATGAATCGGCCCTGAAAGAGTGCGAATCGCTGCCTCCTTGTCCTGTAGAGCTTGGGCGGTCGATGGCCAATCAGAATTCGCTACGGTTCTCCTTATCGCTTGAGCTTTAAACAACAAGAACTGAGCTTCCATGCCTCGCTCGCCAAATCGGTAATAGATGTCCCCCTGCCCCTGGAGTCCCGCGGAGAGACGAAGCAGTTTCTTTTGCAGCTGACCTGAAAACAAGAGAAGTATCCCCCCTGAAACCAGAGCGGCGATAAGAGGTGGCCAAAGGTCATCAACCCAGCTCTTCGGAGGAACATTGACCACTACCGTAGGAGTTGCAGGTTGATGCGAAGAGCTTACCGCCGTCGTGTTTGTCTTCGGCGGATTGATGGGAGCGTTTGTTGCTGCACAAGGTAACCTAACGATAGTGACGAGGCAGAGAGCTGCCATTGCAATTGAGAATGTGTACCTGAAGCCATTACAGGCTAGGACCAACTGGCGTATCATCCAGATCCAATTCGCTGCTCCCAGGATTCGTTCGATTCCTTGTGTGATGCCAGGCCTAACGATGAAGATCAAGCGGTGCAGTTTTTCCGCTCGCGTGCATCGCTAAGTTAGGCGTCTCTCGTCTCGCGAGCTTTCTCAAGCCGAGCGATCTTCTTTCTTGCACTGAACCGGTATAATGCCGAGCTTCCTTCAGTTGCGTCGAAATTTTGTGCACAGCGTCTCCGTCTTTGCTTCGCAGTGCCTCTGCTGCTTGCAGAGCAAGCCCGGTTATCCCTGCCCAAGCATTACCGCCGTAGAGCCTTGCATGCCTCCAATTCTCATTCGCAAACATCTCCGAAAGGTCGATCAACGAGACATGGAAGCGACACTTGAAGACATTCAGCGCGCCATCAACCGATAGTGTCTGTCGTGCTTTGTCTCTCAGCGGAGCGATCTCGCGCCACGCATCATCGCGATTCGTCGGAAGTGAGACAACGAAACGCCACGGTTCGGGGGGATTGAGTGAGCCCGCCCTAAGTAGGTGCCGTACATTGCGACTCTCGTGATAGATCAGCGCGACGCTATCGCAGAACACATTGAACTCGTCAGGATTCTCGATCACTGGTTCTCACTCCCAGCGTTGCGTCTAACCACCAAGACTGCTGCAGCCTCCCGTGCAGCATAGCACGGTGGCCTGAGCACTCCACTGCCAGGGGAGTCTACTTGCAAATGCAACACCTATTCAAGATTTCGTCCTCATTCGTCTACCGGGATAGACTGCGACTCCTGCAGCCCATCCGGCTATTAGCCCAAAGTCTTACACCCTGCCGCCTCGATTGGGCACGTGCCTGACGCGCGGCATATTTTCGATGCAATCAGGTGTTCCGTCAAATTCAACCCAGGAGTCTTTCGCGGGCAACACGCACCACTTACCAAGCAAGCACCTCATATCTTCCGTTCTCCTAAGAGCCACGTGCCTGGCAGGGAAGGGAGCAACTTCAACGGAGGAGCGGGGCATCATCAGAATCTCTTCTTACCTGCCTCGGATGGAAGAGATGGGCACGGAGGCTTTCGCCATGGCGCTATATGCCAGCCCGGTTGCCAAAGCAAGTGCCGTGGCGCCGTTCTTCTAGTCCGATGAGGCGCTCGGCCAACAGCGAAGCATCCATGAGCTGCCTCGTCTCATCGCATCGTGGCGAAACCGAAGCGGCCCGCTCTTCGTCAGCCTGGGCACCTCTGCGCCTGAGTGAGACCTCAAGATGCGAAGATGCCACGACGCAGCCCCGACGCCGGCATGTTCTTGCGCCTTTTCCCTAATCGTGATACTCAGGAATCGGGGAAGGTATTGACTTATGGAACCTACCGCTTCACCACAGCTGACCGACATCGATCAAAAGATCGAAGGTCTCCTGGCCCGCCATCCCTCCGTGGTCATGGCATTCGTATTTGGTTCGCTCGCAGCCGGGCATGCTCGAAGCGACAGCGATCTCGATCTCGCCGTGTCGACCGTTACACCTCTCGCCCCTCAAGCCCGGATCGACCTGATCGAAGACCTCGCGGTGGCCTTCGGTCGGCCGATCGACCTGATCGATCTCACTCAAACGCACGGCCCGCTACTGCACCAGATCCTGACACGAGGTCGACTGATCGTCTGCAAGGACCGATCGCGATACGCCGAGCTCCTCCTGCGCATGCTCTATGAAGAAGCCGACTATATGCCCTACTATCGCCGGATCTTGTCCGACAGAAGGGATGCATGGATCGGGACCTGATCGAGGCTAAGATTGAATCCCTCCGGCGTTGCATTGAACGGATCGCTTCAAAGGCGCCTGCGTCCGCCGATCAACTGGCCGGCGATCCCGACTTGCAGGACATCATCGCCCTGAATCTTCAGCGTGCCGTCCAACTCTGTGTAGACCTGGCCGCCCATGTCATCGCCGACACCAATGTTCGGCCCCCATCCACAATGGCGGAAAATTTTGTCATCCTGAAAGAACTCTCGGTGATTCATCCGGCATTGGCCGAGGGGATGATGAAGGCCGTGGGGTTTCGAAACATTGCCGTTCACAGCTACCAAGCGATCGACTGGAAAATCGTCTTTCAGATCTGCCGCCACCACCTCGGCGACTTCAAACAATTCGCCCAGTCAATTACTCACCGATTGCAATCTTCCTAACCCTTCTGCAATCACGCTTCTTTGCCTGCCTCGGATGGAAAAGATGGGCACGGAGGCTTTCGCCATAGCGGCGCCCGGCCAACAACGAACAATCCATTAACCCGCATTATTCATGACGGTTCGTGGCGAAATCGTGCAGTCGCGTGGTGAGACGAGCCCGCTCGCCTGCATGCTTCGGAACGTGCATGCAGGCTTGTCGTAGCAGCGAATCCGCGATTGCAGCAGAACCGTTCATGAATAATGTGGGTTAACAGCCTCATCGCATCATGGCGAAGCCGAAGCTGCAGCTCTTCGTCAGCCGAGGTACCTCCACTCCTGGCTGACTCCGTAAGGTTGGCCTAAAGGTGTCGACGCGACCGCGCTATGTGCCCGGCTAGCTTGATTCCACGCGCCAGGAATTCACATCAAGCAAGCCACCAGGTCCCGGCGTCACCCCTTCTGACGAGATATCTTTGATCATCGAAGCAATACAACCAGAACCAGCCAGACAGCCTGAAGAAACAGCCGTATACGTGGCCATCCAGCGTCCTAAATCCATGGACGGCAGGGGTGTTACCCCCCTGATCGGTAGGGAACAGAGGCCCCTCCCTGGAATACCTGACAGTTTGGCAATCTGATGTATAGTTGTGATGTACCTCACTGAACGAACGACAATCCCCCAGCCCAAACCAGGAGAAGCGAATCATGGAAGACCACGCAGCCAAGACCAAGGCAAATCGAGCCCAGGAAGTGAAACTGGCGGCGCGGTGGAGCCTTGGGAACGACAGCAAGAGTCGAAAGGAGGAGCAAGACTTAATCTATCTGCAACTTCCATGTGCATTCCTTCAAGGCGAGATGATCCTTCTCCCGCTGGTTCTGCAAATCACCACTCCGCCGCCGCGTACTCATTGACAAATCCTCATCGCTCCACTGACCCCGTTATCGATCTGCTCCATGGGATGGTCACAGATCTTGCGATGGGCCTGGTCGAAGATCGGTCGGAGAACGTGACAGACGACGAGTCCCTTGACTCACAGACATACGTTCGAAGCCTTTCATACCTGTCACTAAGCGACAGTCCAAGAAGATGCCGTCCGCGCCGGCGATGAACATTTCTCATCAATAGCGAGTCTCGAGAGTGTCAAACGAGGAGACCGCGTTCCCACGTGACTCACCGCCTGTTCCCAATGCGGGCGCGATCCGGCATTCGCGCGAGCTGCTGTTTTCGGCACCCCGGAGAGAGGGGACAATGACGTGAGCGCCTTGCCAATCGTGTCCGAACAGCGATACCATAGCGATCGATCACGATTCGCCGACCACCTTCATGACCGACACGACCCTATCGTTGTCCTCTTCCATACAACGGATTTTTCATCCGACGGATTTCTCATCCGATAGTCACGTGGCGTTCGCCCATGCGCTCAAATTGGCGTTGCTCGCCAAGGCGGAACTGAGCATCATGCATGTGGACCCGACTGTCACGCCTGAGGGTTTCGAAGACTTCCCGCGGATACGCCCGACCCTTGAGCGGTGGGGTGTCCTTCCCGAAGGGAGTACGAAACAACAAGTTGTCGCGCTCGGTCTACAGATTAAAAAAATTCGCGCACTTGCGGACAATCCGAGGACGGCGATTATCCATCATTTGACCCGTTCTCCCACAGATCTGATGGTTCTGGCAGCCAATCAGCACGAAGGTCTTACCCGATTGCTGCATGATCCGGTCGCGGCACCGGTGTCACGTGCCGCCCATGTGACGACTCTGTTCGTGCCTTCGAACGTCGAAGGCTTTGTCTCTTTGGAACATGGACGCACCGCTCTCCACCGCATACTCCTTCCCGTGTCTCGTGATCCATCTCCCACTCGAGCCATCCAACTGGCCGCCGCGCTGGCCACACTGGTAGGAGAGGACGGAGTCTCTTTCAAATTGGTCCACGCGGGCGACCATGGAGAGGTACCGACCCTGAACACGCCTCAACATGCCGGCTGGTCTTGGGACGTCACGACGGGGGACGGAAACCCGGTGGAATGGATTCTGGCGTCAGGAGCCGAGTACGACGTGGACCTCATCATAATGATGACAAAAGGCCACAACGGATTTCTGGATTCACTCATCGGCAGCATCACCGAGCGGGTGTTGCGCGGTGCTCGCTGCCCCGTATTGGCCATTCCGGCATAGGATGGGCGGCGAAAACCCAACCCACTGAAGTCATCTACACCGATGGTGCTCCGGCGCATATCTTTCCAAACGCTTCGCAGAACGCTTCGCCCAAATCCTTCCGCCGCACGGCGATCCTCACGGAAGCACGCTACATTCCAGGCTCTCGTTCGATCCGGACGCAATAGGCACCGGATCCCGCAGAGCCTCTGATCGAACCGGTATCCCGTCCCGAAAGACGACATAGTTGGTCTGCGTAGCCGGAATGCGAGGTCCCGGCAGAATCACACCGGCCAGATTCAATGGATCGGCGGCAGACAGCTTAATGTCAATCCCCTGTCCGTCCGCCCTACCGGATCTCCGCATGGCTCTCAGCGATTCCACCGCCTCCGGGAGAGCGAATTGATCCCCTGTGAATCCGCTCACAAACCGTCCTCCGCGAACCTCTCCTCTCATTTCAAGGCGGCGAAAGTGAATGAGGATATCGCGCCACGGGAGGCTGATCGATTCACGACCGAGCAAGTCACGGAACACCAGGCCATACCGACGGAGCAGTTGCCGGACCACGCTATCCACGCACTCTTCACGGGTGACGTTCGCCGACGTGGTCGGCCTGAGCAGGGTCCAGCGTCCCGAGACATATCGAGGCCTTCGTATCCGCTCGCGGCCTTCCGCCCGACGACGGCGAGGGTCAATCAAGGCACGCAGGTTATCAAATCCATCCGCCGTGACCAGTCCGGCCGCTACTAATTCCCACAGTCCGTCCTCAATTTCCGCCGGCAACAATGCCGTGCTCCGAACGAGATCCGCGAAAAAACTCGCGCCCCGCTCCGCCAGATAATGACGAAGAGTCTGAGCGACTGCGGACAACCATCGTTCCGGATCGTCCTGCGATGATTCATCACCGAAGGTCGTGAGAAGCCACCCGCCGTCCTCCCGTGGGAATATGCTGATGGGCGCCACACTCGTGGGAATGACCCGTCGCCCTCGCGAGGCTTCCGGATCCTGCCATGACCTCGGATGGGGCGATAACCGCCCCCACGCCACCGCTCCGCTCAAACAGGCCTGATCAAGGAGGGACGGATCGTACTTGGACAGTCTGCTTCTGAGGAGATGCGGTTCCCATGCGGAGGCCGCTGCTTCGAAACCGCTGAGTTGTCGGACCACCTCAAGGAGACCGTCCTTCCCGTGCAGACGGGACCCGGGCGCCACATGCTGCCATTGAAACAGGAAGCGCATGAATTCTGCAGCGGACACCGGCTCGATCTCTTTGCGCAACTTTCCGATTGTCAATCGATGAACGCGCGCCAGCAATCGTCGATGACACCACTCTACCGGCGCTGCCCCGGAGTGTGGAATGCTGAATGTTGAATGTTGAATTGAGGAACTTTCGGACGGGCGGAAACGGCCACGGAGTACCAACCCCTGTCCTTCCAATCTCAACAAACTGGAATCGATATCCTGAACGGCCAGGCGAAGCCGTGCCGAAAGCTCAGGGGCGGTGGTCGGCCCGATACTCTCCATCCAACCGATCACGACCTTATCGACGACGTCGTCCCGTTCTGGGAGCGGCGCATCATCATTATTGAGTCCCGATTCCGGTGTAATCACTGCATCCGGAAAGAGCGTGCGGATGAGCGGAACGTGCTCTCTCGCTATCCATCCGATCACGGCGTCCTCTACATACACCAGACCCAGTCGGTTGGTCGCCAGGAGATGCTCCGCATGGATGTTCCAAGCAGACGCCTCCTCGAGCGGCACCCACACCAATGTGAGCAGCGCATCGTGGAGTTCATCCGGATCGCGCACCACAGGCCAGGCCTCTGCTACCACTTCCTCGATCGCCTCCGGATCCAGCGCGCCGACTTCCCCTGCAAGGTCAGGGGGGAGACTCCGCCGCATTTCGACGGCGCGCGCCCGCCGCTCTTCGAGGGGAGCATCATCCAAGAACGCGTAGGGATTGGCATTCAAGATCTCATGGCAAAACGGCGAGGGAACGGGCGTATCAACCGCCACGCAGGCGATGGTCTTGTCCTCGATCTGACACAACACATTGATGAGCCCGTCCAGATCCATGGCTTCCGTCAAACAATCACGCAAAGTCTCCCGGACGAGCGGATGATCGGGAATCTGCCGCTCGGTCCGGTCTCCGTGAAAGTTATCCTGGCAGGCAATGGCATCCGGGAACACGGCGCCCAACAAGTCCTCCGCCCGCATGCGTTGTATCTGCGGGGGAACTTTTTTTCCGCCCACAAACCGCAACAACGCCAATGCCCGCGTCGCATTCCATCGCCAGCGCGTCATGAACATCGGCGCCTGCAGCACCGCCTGGGTCAGCACGTCACCCACGGTTTCGTGACGGAGAAACTGAAACACGGTCTCCAACGGAAAGCTATGACGTTCGCCCAATGAAATGACGATGCCGTTGTCCGTAGCCGCAGCCTGAAGCTCGAAATCGAAGGTGACGCAGAACCGTTTCCGCAGGGCCAGCCCCCAGGCGCGATTGACGCGGCCGCCGAACGGAGTATGAAGGATAAGCTGCATCCCTCCGCTTTCATCGAAGAACCGCTCAGCCACAATCGTTTGCTGCGTCGGCACCGTCCCGAGTACGGCCAGTCCCGCGGCAACATAGGTCGCGGCCTGTTCCGACCCTCGCTGATCCAGGCCGCAGTGGACTTTCAACCATCGCACGGCCGCATGGGGCTCGGGCACCGCCAACTGTTGCGCGATCTCCCGACGCACCAGCGCCACCTCGGCTGAGAGTTCCGCGGTTCTCGCCGGGGCTTCGCCGCGCCAGAACGGGATCGACGGTGGCGCCCCATGGGCATCCTCGACCCGCATCTTGCCGGTCTCCACGCCGCGAATTCTCCAGGAAGTATTCCCCAATAAAATGATATCCCCAGCCAGGCTTTCGACGGCAAAGTCCTCATCGACCGACCCCACCACCGTACCTTCCGGTTCAGCGATCACCGCATAATTCGCGGTCTCCGGGATAGCGCCTCCTGATGTAATCGCAGCTAACCGGGCGCCGCGCCTGCCTCGAAGCCGGTGGTTCACCCGATCGTAATGGATATGACTGCGCCCCCGCCCCCTGTTGGTCGCAATACCCCCGGCAAGCATCTCGAGCACTTCCTCAAACGTCGATCGGTCCAGGGTGCGATATGGATAGGCACGCAGGCAAAGCGCATAGAGGTCGTCAACATTCCAGGTCTGGGTCGCGGCCGCCGCCACGACTTGCTGGGCGAGCACATCCAGGGGACAGGACGGAATCTCGATACGGTCCAACACCCCTGTCCGGATGGAACGGATCAGCGCGGCACATTCGATCAATTCATCCCGTGTCGTGGAGAACAGCCTCCCCTTGGGGATAGCCCTGATCCAGTGGCCCGCACGGCCGATGCGCTGCAAACAGGTGGAAATCGCGCGGGGTGATCCGATCTGACAGACCAGGTCGACCGTACCGACGTCGATTCCCAGTTCAAGCGACGCCGTCGCCACCACCACTCGAGCCTTTCCGCTCTTCAGCCGATCTTCAGCCGAGAGTCGAATCTGTTTGGAGAGACTTCCGTGATGGGCCGCCACGACATCCTCTCCCAAATGCTGCAGCCGCGCTTCCAGATAGTGCGACACCCTCTCGGCCAATCGGCGTGTGTTGACAAACACGAGCGTGGAACGATGGGCTTGCACTAGTTCGGCGAT
>DAISKX010000089.1:0-9617 GCA_036820725.1 Nitrospiraceae bacterium | reverse complement strand
TCATGGTCTCAACCGCCGGCCTAGCCAACCGACTGAACGACATTGCCCCGCTGGGTGTCAATCTCGCCATTTCGCTCAATGCGGCGACCGACCGACTCCGGAGTCAACTCATGCCAGCCGTGAACCGGTTGCACTCTCTGCGCCGACTTCTCGACGCCTGTCGCAGTTACCCGCTTTCTCAGCATCGCCGTTTGACCTTCGAGTATGTGCTCCTGGCCGGGCTCAACGACAGCGAGGAAGAAGCACGTCGCCTATCGAAACTCTTGCGGGGTATCCGTTGCAAGGTGAATCTCATTCCATTCAACCCATTTCCTGGAAGCCTCTTTCAACGTCCAACCGACGAGGCCGTCGCAGTATTCCAGGCCGTCCTGCGCAGAACCGGTCTTGATGTCTTCGTCAGGAAGAGTCGCGGGCGCGACGTCCTTGGAGCCTGCGGCCAGTTAGGCAACCTTGTCACCGATGGTAGCCGTCCGGTTACCTTGACACAGATTGAAAGCCGTTGCTAGCATGAGACGGTTTTCATCTGGGTCTCAATGATCGTTTCATTCACCCGCATATTCATTCGCTTCAAGCTGCTTTTAGCCGGATCGCTGGTCATGACCCTATGGCCGGCCACGATCGTCTGTCACGCCGTTGAGACCAAAGAATTTACTCTCTCCAACGACATGAAGGTACTGCTGGTGGAAGTGCCGAAAGCACCGGTCGCGACCGTCCAGGTCTGGTACAAAGTCGGTTCGCGCAATGAAATGATGGGCCGGGCCGGCCTATCCCATATGTTGGAACACATGATGTTCAAAGGGACCAATCGATATCCTAAAGGGTCTTTTTCCCGGTTGATCCGTAAAAACGGAGGGATGGACAATGCCTTTACCAGCCAGGATTTTACCGCATACTTCGAAAATCTGGCGGCGGACCGCGTCGGTCTTGCGTTGGAATTAGAAGCGGACCGCATGCAGGGACTGATTCTCGATGCGAATGAATTCAAAACCGAACGCGATGTCGTGAAGGAAGAGCGACGGCTTCGGTCGGAAGACGATCCGCAAGGAGCACTCGTCGAGGCCTTGTTTGCCCAAGCCTTCGTCAGCCATCCCTATCACTGGCCCATCATCGGGTGGTTTGCCGACCTCGACGCCATGACTCTGGATGACTTACAGCGGCACTATGACACGTATTACTCGCCCAACAATGCGACGCTCGTAGTGGTCGGCGATATCAAAGCCGAGTCGCTGATGCCGACGATTGCCAAATTGTTTGAGCCCATTCCGAAAGGTCCGACCCCGAAGCTTCTGGAAAGCCTGGAACCTGAACAACGCGGGGAACGCCGTTTCTTCCTGAAACGCGAAGCCCAGGTCCCGTTCGTCATGATGGGATACCGGATTCCTAATTACACAAGCGACGATTCATATGCCCTGAACATCCTTGAGTCCATCCTCTCCAACGGGAAGAGCTCGCGGCTGTATCAGAGCCTCGTCTATGACCAGAAAATTGCGTTGGCAGTCGGAGCCGAATACAGCCTGATGCAGGCCGATCCCGGGCTGTTTTATTTTTACGCGCTCGTCAAACCCGGAGAGAAAGTCGAAGCCACCGAGGAAGCCCTGTTGAAAGAAATCCGTCGTATACAGGCGGAGCCGCCGACAGACCAGGAACTGCAACGGGCCAAGAATCAGACTGAGGCCGCGCATGTATTTGAACAGGATTCCAATTTCCGTCACGCCATGCTGTTGGGTGAAGCCGAAACCGTCGGGGCGGGATGGCGCAAAGTAGGACAATTTGTCGATCGAATACGGTCTGTGACAGCGCAGGACGTTCACCGCGTGGCGAATAAGTACCTCGTTCCTGACGTGAGAACGCTGGGAATGCTGATCCCCCAACCGCCCCGGCCACAAACCTCCGATCAACCCCCGACTCCATGACAATCCGTCGTACACATCCAGCGTCATCCTCGGAAGAGGGCGCACACGGCCGGGCGCATGCGCTCCTCGCCGGACTTCTCCACGCCTCAGCCGTCTCCTGCGCAGCCATCGTCTGTATTCTCCTGGTTTTTCTCACGTCCACTTCATCTACTTGGGCAACAGACTTGAACCCCACCCGGTTTGTGACTACAAACGGCATGACGGTGCTATTTCTCGAACAGCACTACTTACCGACCGTGGAAATTCATGCGTTGATCAAAGTCGGGTCCGCTCACGACCCGCAGGAGAAGGCGGGGCTGGCGAACCTCACGGCCAATTTGCTGGATGAGGGCACCACCACCAGGAGCCCGAAGCAGATCGCCGAACAAATCGACTTCGTCGGGGGCTCATTGAGCGCGAAGGCTTCGGAAGACTTTACGACCGCCTCTGCACGCGTCTTGAAGAAAGATGCCGACCTCGGGTTTACGTTACTGGCAGATATTCTCATGCATCCCGCGTTTCAGAAGCAGGAGTTCGAACGGGTGCGGGCACAAATAGTGGGTGAGATTGCGAGTGATGAAGACGATCCCGGCCACGTCGCTTTGAAGGCTTTCAACCAGCTTGTGTTTCATGGACATCCTTACCGATGGCCTGCAAACGGGACGGAAGAATCGTTGAGCAAGATCACGCTCTCGGATATCCAGCAGTTTCATGCGCGGGAATATTTGCCGAATCAGACGATTCTCTCGATTGTGGGAGATTTGACTCAAGACCAAGCCGCAGCATTCGTCCATACGCATTTTGGATCTTGGAAGAAGGGCACGCCTGCACCATTTGCAGCTAAGAAGCCGACACCGATCGAACGAAAGATGGTGCAACTCATCGAGAAAGATCTGACCCAGTCCACGATCATCCTGGGCCACACCGGGATCAGTCGTAACAACCCGGACTACTATGCGATTACGGTCATGAACTACATCCTTGGCGCCGGCGGCTTCTCGTCCAGACTGATGGACAGCATCCGTGATAAGCAGGGATTGGCCTATGGAATCATGAGCCACTTTGATACGAGGTTGATGCCGGGAGCCTTCATGGTCAACCTCCAGACGAGGACTGAAGCGACGAATCAAGCCATTACCGGGGTTCTGAACGAACTCAAGAACATTCGCGAGACATTGGTTTCGGACCAGGAACTCAGCGAAGCCAGATCGTTTATTGTAGGCAGCTTTCCACTTCGCATCGATACGAGCAGCAAGCTGGCGCAGGTCCTTGCTCAGGTGGAATTCTATGGTTTGGGATTGGACTATTTCACGCAGTACCCCAAAGCTATTGAGAAGGTCACCAAGGAAGATGTCCTTCGTGTGGCGAAACAGTATCTCGACCCTCAGCACTATGCCCTGGTCGTGGTGGGGTCGATAGCCAAAGCCAAGATTCGGCAGTAATTGTCGAACGGACGATGATGGCCGACCATCATCGTCACTCTGTCCCGGCCATGCTTGATTCCAAACTCCACAAGATGCGTCATGCACTACGCGACATGCAGTCGGTTATCGTGGCATTCTCCGGCGGAACCGACAGCTCTCTGGTCTTGAAGATCGCCCACGATGAACTCGGTGCGAGTGCGATCGCGGTCACCGCTGTATCAGCGACTTTCCCCGAGAGCGAACTCGATGCGTCCCGTCGAATTGCATCGGAAATCGGAGTTCGACACCGCATCATCGAGACCGATCAACTACGCATTCCCGACTTCGTCCGTAATGACGCCAGCCGCTGTTACCACTGCAAGACTGATTTGTACTCGGCCCTGGGGAAAATCCGCAAAGAATATGGAGAGGGATATATCGTAGACGGCACCAATGTCGACGACCTGGGAGATGATCGACCGGGACTCAAGGCTGCTCGGGAATGGGGTGTACGCAGTCCTCTTCTCGATGCCTCGCTCTCGAAGACGGAGGTCCGTGAATTGTCGAAACGGCTGCGCCTGTCCAACTGGGACAAGCCTGCTGCAGCCTGCCTCTCCTCCCGAGTACCGCGCGGGACGGTGATCACGAAACAGACGCTGAGCCGAATCGAGCGGGCGGAAGCAATCCTGATCGCGGAGGGATTCCGCGAGGTGCGCGTCCGTGATCATGGAGACATGGCCAGAATCGAAGTGGGGAGGGACGAGCTTTCCTCACTATTCGACGAGGGACGTAGAAACCGAATCAGCGAGGCACTGAGGCAAGCCGGCTATCGTTTCGTCACGGTGGATTTGGAAGGGTACCGACAGGGAGGGGTGAGTCTTCTGAGAAGTTCTGAGTTCTGAATTATGAGTTTTGAATAAAACAGCGTGAACAGGAACCAAAATTAAGATCCGACTCTAGAGTCAGATCAGACCTTAAACTCAGAACTCACTACTCAGAACTCAATTTTTGTAGGTCTTGGCCAGCGCGTCGAGCGCTTCGTCGGCCATGCGGCGGTGATCGGCATCGGTCAATGAACGCTCCACCACTTTTTCCGCAACCATCAGAGCCAAATCGGTCGTCTGAGTGCGAATGTCTTGCACCGCCTTTCGCCGTTCGTGATCGATTTCGCGCATGGCGTCTCCTTTGATACGCTCCGCTTCGAAATTCATCCGCTGTTCATTCTCTTCGAACAGTCGCTGAGCCCGTTCCTTGGCCTGTGCGAGAATTGCTTCCGTCTCCTTAGCGGCGGCATTCAGTTTTGCCTCGTATTCCTTCAGCTTCCGTTCCGCGTCTGACCGGTGGCGCTCCGCCTGGTCGAGGCTGTCTTTGATCTTCTTCTCCCGCTCTTCCAGGATACTCAAGATACCGGGGAACGCATACTTGTACAGTATGTACAGCAACACCCCAAACGAGAGAATCTCCCAGAAGATCAACGAAGAAAAGAAATGTGACTCAAATTGAGGCATGACGTACCTTCGGTAGAGTTTAGAGTCGTGAGTTCAAAGTTCTGAGTTGCCGAATTCAACACTCATAATTCAGAACTTGCGATAGCATGCTACTTCCGCAGTCCCATGATAATGAACGCAATGACCAGCCCGTACAATGCAATGGCTTCCACAAGCGCGAAGCCGATCCACATATACTTTCCTACCCGTCCTTCAGCTTCCGGCTGCCGTGCTACTGCTTCGATCATTTTTCCGAAAATATATCCGATTCCCACGCCGGCTCCGGCAAACCCCGCGGCGGCCAATCCCATTCCGATTAATGCTGCTGCTGCTGCATCCATTGTATGTCTTTCCTCCCTTAGATGAACAATTCTTAGTGCGCGTGCTCACTATGACCGTGCAGCGTAATGGCATCCCCCAAATAGACGCAACTCAACACGGTGAAAATATAGGCCTGAATAAACGCAATACCAAGTTCCAATCCGTACATGGCGATCGTGAAGGCGAATGGCAGCCACCCGATAAGCAGTCCGCCGCTAATCGCGAGGCCAAACAAAACCCCCAGGATGACATGCCCCGCCGTCATATTCGCAAACAACCGCACCGCCAAGGAAATAGGCCGGGCGAGTTGGCTGATGAGTTCAATGGGAATCATCAAAGGGAGCAACCATCCGGGGGTGCCCGGCGGTACGAGGATTCCGAGAAATTTTATCCCGTGCAGCGCAAATCCCAGCACCACACTGAGGCCGTACACCGCGAGGGCGAAGACGGCGGTCACCGCGATCTGACTGGTGACGGTGTACGATCCGGGGATGAGTCCAAGGAGATTGCAGAAAAGAATAAAGAGAAAGAGCGTCGTCACGAGAGGGAACAACTTCATTCCTTTATGCCCCATCGTATCGAGAATGATGTTGCGGATAAATTCCGCAATCATTTCAGCAATATTCTGCAACTTGGACGGCACAAGCTTTCTGGAGGAAGAGGCCTTGACCATCAACAACGCCACCAGCGCCACAACAACCCACATCATAATGACGGCTTTATTGATGGAGATATCAAGGCCACCAAGTGAAATCGGTACCAGATTATGAAGTTCGAAGGGGTGCAGAGGATTTTCTTCCACAACAGTCCTTTATGAGTCCTTTATGATTTGGGCCCGACAGATGAATTCGGCCATCGTTGCGCAGCCCGATACGCGCTCCGCATACCGGCGGCGGCCCCTAAAAACAATCCGACAACCATCCCCCAGGGAGCAGATGCAAGGAGGTAGGTATCGACCACCCAACCCAGCCCTCCTCCCACAATCAACGCAGCAAGCAGTTCCGTCCCGATCCGGACGGCCTGTCCGAGCCCCGCATAAAATGGATCAGTTGAGGGGGGCATGGCGCACCCCCGTTCGATGGATATCCTGGGCGCAAACCCGGATTCCCCCAAACGCGGGCGCGCAATTCAAGCAGAATCCCCGTAGCCTTGTCAAGAAGCGCCTGTCCCCTGGCTTCATGGATGCGGTATAGTTTTGCTCGCTCTACATATCATATCGGCCTAAAGCAGTTCCTACTCATGATGTCGCTCTCACGTACGGATTTTTTGAACGGCCCTCCCATGCCGCTCGCTCTCGTGCTGCCACAACCTCCCGTCGAGGTCTTCGAACTCTATCGACGCCTTGGCAGGTTGGACAAAGCCTCATTTTTGCTTGAAAGCGGACGTGGAAATTCGAACACAGCCCGGTATTCCTTCATGGGAAACGATCCCTACTTGATCCTGGCAGGTGGACATGATTCGACCACCATAGAGAAGGACGGCCGTACGGAAGTTGTCCCGCAGGCGGCGTTCAACTCTTTGAGCAGGTTGATGCTCGACTCGGCCATTTCGTCACCTCCCGATCTGCCCCCGTTCTACGGAGGGGCTGTCGGATATCTGAGTTACGATTGGGCTCGTTCACTGGAAACCATTCCATTGCTCGCGACGGATGATGTCGGGCTACCCCGCCTCCAATTTGCTTTCATGGACCTGGTCGTCGCAGTCGATCATCAGAGTCACCGCCTGTACCTCATCTTTTGTCCTCCGCTCTCCCGGTTTCGAGCCGAACCCAGGGAGAAACTCTATCGCGAAGGTGTCGACCGGTTAGCCGAGCTCGAAGCAACACTGGCAATCCCCGCTGATCCCATGGAACGCATGGAGAGCACCCACCAGATGCTCTTTACACCCGACCAATCTCGGACGTCTTACACCGATCGGGTTCGCCGCTGTCAGGAGTACATCGCCGCCGGAGATATTTATCAAGCGAACGTTTCACACCGCTTTACCTTGACGGGGGGTGCAGCGGTACAATCGCTCTTGAACAATCCTGTACCGAGCCTGCGCTATCACCAACTCCGCGCCGTGAATCCCTCCCCCTTTGCGGGCCTCCTGTGCTTTGAGAATGTCTGCCTCGTCAGCTCATCGCCGGAACGACTCATCAGTCTTCGCGGTCGGCGAGCCGAAACGCGGCCTATCGCGGGAACTAGACCGCGCGGGCGCACTCCTAATGAGGATCAACGGCTGATCGCCGAACTCTTGGGCAACGAGAAGGAGCGGGCGGAACATGTGATGTTGGTGGATCTCGAGCGCAATGATCTCGGACGGGTGTGTGACTATGGATCCGTCCGGGTCACCGACTTCATGGCCACGGAACAATATTCGCACGTCAGTCATATCGTCTCCAACGTTTCCGGCACCCTTCGCCACGGCATCACGAGATTCGACCTGATCAAGGCCGTTTTCCCCGGTGGAACCATCACCGGCGTTCCCAAAGTGCGCTGCATGGAGATCATCGAAGAGTTAGAACCGACCAGGCGCGGACCTTACACCGGCGCCCTCGGATATCTCAGTTGGAGCGGCGACCTGGATTTCAACATTCTGATTCGAACCCTCGTGATGACGAAGGACCGGAGCTATCTGCAAGTCGGAGCTGGGATCGTGGCGGATTCTCAGCCCGACCGCGAATACGAGGAAACTCTTCATAAGGCCGAGGCCTGTTTCAAAGCATTGGGGCGGCCGGCCTGATGTGGATCTTTCTGAATGATCGGTTTGTCCGAAAAGAAGACGCGCGCGTCTCCGTTTTCGATCATGGCTTTCTGTACGGCGATGGCGTCTACGAAACGATCCGGTCCTATGGAAACCGGATCTTTATGCGCGATCAGCACCTGGCACGCCTTCAGAGGTCGGCGGACGCGATCGGGCTGGATATTCCAATTCCCCTCACGGGATGGCCTGCGTTTCTTCATGAAGCGATGGAACGAAACGATGTGGGACGGCAGGGACTTGATGCCTATATTCGCATCACCATCTCCCGGGGTGAAGGCGAGATCGGACTTGATCCAGCGTTGTGCGCGCGGCCGACCGTCGTCATCATCGCGAAAGCTCTCTCACCACTGCCGGCTGGACTGTACCAAACAGGCGTGGCGCTCACGGTCGCCCGCACGAAACGCAACTTGCCGGAGGCGCTTTCTCCCCACATCAAGGCCACGAATTTCCTGAATAACATTCTGGCCAAACGAGAAGCCATCGCCGCCGGCACATTCGACAGCCTCCTCCTCAATTGGACCAACGAACTCACCGAGTGCACGGTGAGTAACCTCTTCTTTGTCACAAGCAACAACCTGCACACACCTGCGATCGAATGCGGCATTCTCGACGGGATTACTCGCAACATCGTGTTGCTTCTCGCCCGAGAATGCGGACTCGCGTGCGAGGAAGGCCGCTACAAATTGGCCGAGTTATACGAGGCCGACGAATGTTTCCTGACCAATACGAGCATGGAAGTCATGCCCGTCACCAAAATCGATGGCACGGTCATTGGGTCAGGCATTCCCGGTCCTCTCACCCGGCTGATGGGAAACATGTTCGCCGACAATCGCACTCGGTTTTTGGAACCGCCTCGATAAACGAGCGCCACGACCCCTGGCTCCGCCATCCGATTCGGCTTCCTTCTCAAAATCATCCCAATTGCACATTCTTTTGACAGGTTGGGGGACCGATGATACTTTTGGACCATGAATTCTACTCATATGGTCGCTTGCGAGACTTTCCGATGAAGACAACTATCATCGTTTGCGCCTCCGGGATCTTAGCCGCCGTGCTTCTGGCTTCCTCCTCGGCCGAAGCCGATATTTATCAGTACGTCGACACGAAGGGAACGATCACCCTCACCAACGTTCCGAATGATGCGCGGTACCATAAGATCATTACCGAAATCCCCCGGCCGAGAACCTTTATTTCCGAAGGCGAACTGGCACCGGTTATCGCCCGACATTCCCGTACCCATCGACTCCATCCGGCTCTGATAAGGGCCGTCATCAAGGCAGAATCCGACTTCGACCCTATGGCGGTCTCGCGAGCCGGCGCCATCGGATTGATGCAGCTCATGCCGCAAACGGCGGTCCATCTGGACGTCCATGATTTGTATAATCCGGATCAGAATATCGGAGGGGGAACCAGACATCTGCGCCAGTTGCTGGACCGCTTTAACGGCAATCTTCCACTGGCCCTCGCGGCATACAACGCAGGCGAAACTGCCGTCGAGCGGTATCAGACGCTACCGCCCTTCGAAGAAACCCGGCAATATGTGAAGAAGGTCCTGCGCTACTATCGAACGTTTCTCTCGACGGAACGAATTACGTCGATGACGACGATCCGCCCCCGCGCCCCCGGAACTCAATCACTAATCCTCGCGCCTTCGGTCGCTTCACGCTGACTGCGTTGCCGACCATCGAGATCCGACTATGTTCTCGCCACCCTACCCGTCTGGTGTGCGGAAAATCCGAGCGATAATGTGCCCCGACACTGTTTTCTCT
>DAISKX010000088.1:0-9617 GCA_036820725.1 Nitrospiraceae bacterium | reverse complement strand
GCATTGGAAGCGTATTTGATCATTTCGGCCGTCGGAATGTCTGTGACGACGAACGGCGTTTCGAGGAGGTACAGCGGTCGGTACAGGTCTTTCATGATCGCGACCGCCTGCTCGCTATCCGCGCCAAGGACGACGCGGTTGGGTCGCATGAAATCTTCGATGGCGGAGCCTTCACGGAGGAATTCCGGATTGGAGACGATGTCGAAGCGATACCGACCCGATTGATTGGCCCTAATCACTTCTCGTAATTTTTCGCCGGTTCCAACAGGGACGGTGGATTTCGTGACGATGACTTTATACCCGGTCATATGGCGAGCAATCCCTCGCCCCACCTCTTCCACGAAGGAGAGGTCCGCAGAACCGTCCGGCCGTGGAGGAGTCCCGACGGCGATGAAAATAGCCAGGGCCTTATCGACGGCTTTGGCGACATCCGTGGTAAAGGTGAGCCGGCTTTCCTTGATGCCCTTTGCTACAAGCTCGGTAATGCCGGGTTCATAGAAGGGGACTTCGCCCTTCTCGAGCATCGCGATCCGGCGGGCATCCGTGTCCATGCATGTCACGTTGACACCAAACTCCGCAAAGCATGCACCAGTCACCAACCCGACGTATCCAGTTCCGATCACGCTGATATGCATGGAACCTCATCCTCCCTCTCGATGAAAATAGGACGTGCAATCGCAGAAAAAGCATCGTCAGTATAACAACGCTGATCCGACCGGGCAATCAATTCCACCGATTCAACGGGGATGAAACGTGAATTGCAGATTCCCCGCCACTTCAGTAAAATTCGACCATTCGCAGTCCACAGACAGGAGGTCCGTGCGTGGCGACGCAGACAGGTCCGATTCTTCGTCCACTTGCTGTTATGATGCGACCGGTCACAAAGACGATCGGCCCGGATGACACATTGCTGGCCGCAGCACAATGTATGCGGGACGGCAGGATGGGAGCCATCTTGGTCATGGATCAAGGTTGCCATATCGGGGTGGTCAGTGAAGCCGATTTGGTTCGGAAGGCCATGGCAAATGGGCTCCATGCGGCCAATGTGTTGGTTCGTTCGGTGATGAGTGCTCCCGTCGTGACAATCGATATCGGGCGTTCAGCCCATGATGCAAGCGATCTGATGGCGGAACACGGCATTCGACATCTGGTCGTTACAGAGGAGGGTCAGATCGTGGGCATGGTGTCAGTGCGCGACTTGCTTCGTTATTTCAAGAATTGGGGAACGTTGTGAGCGGCTGCTGCTTTCCTCTTCCTCCCAATTACCTGTTGGTCCTTTTGTACTGCTAGAACAATTGCAGACATGAGTCAAACAGTGTCCACGCTGAAAGTCTCCAGGGCGTTCCTTCTCCTGACGGCAGTTCTTACCGGTGCCGTGGTCATGGCCTTGGAAATTCTGGGAAGCCGATTGCTCGCACCGGTCTTCGGAAACTCTCTCTACGTGTGGGGAGCTCTGATCGGGGTGATTCTCGCCGCCATGAGCTCGGGCTATGCATTCGGCGGCTGGGCCGCAGACCGATATCGTGTGGCAAGCGTTCTTGCGGGGTTATTGCTCTGTTCGGGATGCTGGACCCTGCTCATTGCGTGGGGCGGACAAGCAGCGATGTTCACCGTATCAAAGTCTATTGAAGATCCGCGTTGGGGGCCCAGCGTGGCAGCCAGCGTATTATTGGCTCCTCCTGCATTCGGTCTGAGTGGAGTGTTGCCCGCCCTGTTGCGGCTATCTGTCGCCGACATGGGCCATCTTGGACGACACGCGGGGAGCATGATCGCGTTGTCGACTCTAGGGAGCTTGGCCGGTACGTGGGGAACCGCATTCTTCATGCTCTCTTGGCTTGGAACAAAAACATTGGTCGCACTATTGGGCGGCATTCAGCTTCTACTGGGCTTCGTGTGGTTATGGTGCGGCTCTTCGAGTCGGGTGAAAGTCATCGCATCCCTTCTACTGACAATGTTCCTTGCGGGATGGCAATGGTCTCTTCCACGTCACACAGTGCAAGGTGTGGTGTATCAGGAAGAGAGTCCCTACCAACAGGTTCGGGTCAGGGATGACGATTTGTTTCGGTACTTGGTGCTCGACCGGACGTGGCATGCGGTCATGTGGAAATCCGATCCCATGACGTTGTTCTTACCGTACAGTCAGCTCATGGTTGCAATACTCAGTCTGACTCCCGAACCCAAACGTGGATTGATCCTCGGACAAGGCGGAGGATCGTTGCCGAAGTGGTTGGGGCAGCAATGGCCGGAACTTGAGTTGGACATCGTCGAGGTCGATCCCACGGTGGTGCGAATGGCAGAGGATTATTTCGACTATCGTGCGCCCGCGAACCATCACGTGTATATCAAAGATGGCAGAGCCTTTCTGCACACGACGCCTATGAGCTATGACGTGATCTGGGTGGATGCATTTGCACGACATCTTGTCCCGTTTCACCTGACGACGAAGGAGTTCTACGCCGAGCTCCGGTCACGGCTCAGGCCGAACGGTGTGGTCGCTGTGAATCTGGCGTCGTCCGGTGAAGGAGGCGATCTCTTGCGCGCGAGCGCGGTCGTCGAAACGTTGAAAACGTCATTCCCGCGTATCGAGACCTACGCCGTGAAAGGTCCCTGGCGGACACAGCAGCGGGGGGCGGAAAACTTAATTTTTCTGGCTGGGAAGCCGGTGGAGCAAATTTCTTACGCTGATTTCGTTTTGCGGATCGAAGCCCTTGTGCAAGCGCGACGCCTTCCATCCGAGGCAATCAGTCTTCTGGGATCACGTCGAACTCAACCATGGCCTGCCGGCCTGACACTCACCGATGATTACGCGCCCTATGATCTTCTCATCGGTTCGCACCTCCGGGAGGCCGTCCCCGACGTGAGCGGTTTTCCAAACTAAACCGCTGGGAGCATTCAAACCGCAAGTCATGAAGAAACAATGGAAACTTTGGATTTCTATCGGGTTAAGAACGTTCTTGCTTCCATTTTAGCGTCTATGCTATAAGGTGTCCCTCATTGTCCAGGGGCCTGAGCAGAAAGTCGGGCTCAAAGATGATACTAAGCTCGACGAAAGCAGTCATGTAAAGTTCCCTCAGCATGGTGTTTTATTATTCACCAACCTAATCACATCTCTTCTTAATCTCTAAGGAGGTAGGTCATGGGTAAGACGACGTTGGCGGTATTCTTCGGCCTGGTCATGCTGGTGGCTGGGGCGTCTGGCGTGTACGCGCATCAGGCGGGCGGTGCCGAGGTCGGTGACTGGGAGTCTGGGTCAGTAGTAGGGCAGCCATTTAAAGAACTGGACGTCGATGCTGAATTCTATGCTGTGGAAATCGGAACCCTGAAGGCATGGTATCCCCCCACGACCGTTGTTGACTTCAAGGTTCGGCCAGGACGTCCGGTCCTCCTGAAAGTTACGAACAATTCCACAGCAGAGCATGGATTTTTGCTCACTGATGCGATCACTCAACAGGCTCCGACCGTCTTGAAAGCGCAGGTGGTTTTGAAGCCTGGCGAAACAAAATATATCGGTATCCCAACCAGCGATCTGTTCTATGCCACGACCGGCAACACCCTGTCCTATCGTTGCCATCTCCATCCGGCGCACACCGGTGGAAAGCTGTTGATAATTAAGTAATTCATCATCGTACGCAACAGTTCGATATCGGAACACGACAACGCCCCATCCACCGTTCGGTGGATGGGGCGTTGCTCTTTGCTGCGAGCTTAGTAAAATCGTGCGGATTACTTGATCGTTCTAGGCCTCCTCGTCAGTTCGACACTCTGGCTCGGCATTTAAGGGGATACTCTGAACGGCTTCCAGCTTTCCCGCCACAATGAGCATGAGGAAACGATTCGCGACAGGTTCTGGTTGCTGTCGCTGAACCACCACGGCATTCACGTCGAGGATCATCTCATCCCCGTCCCATTGTGTACTGTTGACAACCCAGAAATGACTGGCGGCATCGGGGAAATGACGGCTCACGAAAGTTTCAATGATAGTTCCGACATCTCCTGTGGTGGCGAGGGTCGGATAGGGCGTCCATAGCATGAGAACTATGATGGTAAGGAGACTGAATCGGAGCAGCATGGTGAGCACCTCCGTGCAGGGGTGGGACTTGGCTATTGAGTCGCGCCCGTTCTCGCGTACTTCTCAATAGAGAATCCTATGAAAATTCTACTGTGATTCGGGGAATAAAAGCTAGCGTTCGCGGATTTTGTGTACGATGGAGGGTGTCTTCGAATCCTCCGCAAACCCAGGATTAATTCGCCAGCACGTTCAGTATATGCGGTGCAAGTGAGGAGCAATAAAAAAAGAGGCTGCGATGGCAGCCTCTTTTTAGCACAACGGAAGTCTTCCGCGTTAATTCCGGACGCCGCTCCACACCTTATTGGCGTCAATTTCTTTATCGGGGTTCAGGGTCCTGGCCCTTTCCAAGAGTACGTCGGTCGTTTCGGGGTAAGCAGGATCTGAAATGCAGCAATTGTCCACCGGGCAAACCGCCGCGCATTGAGGTTCATCAAAATGCCCTACACACTCCGTGCAGCGATCGTGCGTAATCACATAAATGTTGTCGCCCACGCCCTGACCATCACCAACGTGATTTCCTTTGCCTTCGGCGTCGCTTCGAGTTTCAAAGATGGCTTCGTTGGGGCATTCCGGTAGACATGCGCCACAGGAAATGCATTCATCCGTAATCAAAAGTGCCATGACCCGCGCCTCCTTCTCGTATTTCTTATGGACAGATAAAGTGTTGACAATTCCGAGCCGTGACGGCCATATTCCATGAAGGACAGACACGCATTCTAAGCCCTGATTCTTCGCCAAGTCAACAGAAGTGAAGTCGTGCAGAAGGCCTATGGATATTAGGGGCCATGGGCCATTGGGCCCAAAAAATTTGTGACGTCCACCAAGGTTTGTTGTGAGTGGAAATACAGATCCAAAACGCAAACGAATCATCTCGCTCGCACTCCTCGCCGTCCTCTTAATGAGCGTCAGTTTGTTTCTCGCGAGTCCCAAGGAGTCGGATACGATCGTGGTCACCTTTCCGAGTGGAACGATGTTGGAAACAGAAGTGGCGGACACGCCAGAGAAGTTGTTGTTCGGCCTGGCGTTCCGCGAAGGATTGCCAGCGGACGTCGGGATGCTTTATATCTTTGAGACGACCGGTACCCACCGAGTCAATACACGGCAGTACAGAGCTCCCGTGGATATGATCTGGTTGGATGAGAGTCGCCATGTTGTGGAATTGACGCAGAACGTGCCTCCCTGCGTAGGAGATCCATGTCCCTCATACGGTCCGGCAGGAGAACCGGTTCGGTATGTCATCCAGACCGCTGCGGGGTTTGTCCTCCGCGAAGGGGTGTCATCGGGCGCAGAGCTGAAATTTGCTTTAAGAATGTGATGGACGCAAGGATGCATTCGATGGAAGGTTTTCAGTCAGTCGCGCGAGTCGAAGATATTCCGCAGGGACAAGTCAAAGTCGTCTCCTTAAATCAGAAAGCCATCGCCGTGTTTAATGTCGGCGGCACTTTTTATGCGATCTCCAACATATGTCCTCATGAGGGAGGACCATTGAATGAAGGTCGCGTGAAAGGGCATGTGGTCGCGTGCCCATGGCACGATCTCGCATTCGATATTCGTAATGGGCAAGGCACTGATGGAGGAGGCTATTGCGTGGGCAGTTACGAGGTCCGGATCGAGAATGGAGAAGTGTTGGTCGGGGGACGACGAAAGCCTAGCTGGTAAGGTAAGGATGGTTCGCCAGGATAAAGGCTGGTCTGGCGCCGGTTACAAGGATGTCTTCATTGACGAGTCAAGATAGGTCCGGAGCGGAGCATGAGCGGGAGGCGCGAGTCCTCACTGCGCGCCTGAATGTCCCTTTTCACATCCATCTATGGGAAGACCGAACCAGAGGCGAACTGTGGGTGCCGACGTATGATCCATCCGGTGTCGTCCTTCTCGACGACGAATACCTCCGCATCGCGAATGGCAACGCCGTAGATTCGGGGCGACGGACCTTCGAGTTCAAGTCAGTCTCGCTCGGTACGCATAGAATTCTTTTCGAGAAGCGATTAGGCTGGAAATTTACCGCAGAAGACCGCCACGTGTATTACGTGACCGTATCTGATGCCGCTCTGATGTGAGGGCTTCTGAGTGCCGGATATCGCGTACGTGAACGGACGATTTCTTCCGCTTGCCGAGGCTGTCATATCCATAGAGGACCGTGGTTTTCAATTCGGCGACGGGGTCTATGAAGTCGTCCGAACATACAACAATCATCCGTTTCAACTCCCCGCCCATCTTGACCGACTCGAAAGAAGTGCGACGGCGCTGAAACTTCCCGTGCCTGTTTCCAGGGTCGAGTGGGGTGAAGTGGTGGCAAAGGCGCTCTCACAAACTTCCTATCCCGAGAGCAAGATCTATATTCAGGTGACGAGAGGTCCCGCGCCCAGAGATCATCAGTTTCCCGCCGATCCAAGACCAACGGTCGTGCTGACGGTGCGTGAAATGCGACCGCTGGCAGATACCATCCGTGTGAACGGTGTCGAGGCCATCACGATGGATGATTTGCGCTGGGGGCGCTGTGACATCAAGAGTGTGAATTTGCTTGCGAACGTACTCGCTCGTCAGCGAGCGAAGGAAGCGGGAGTCTTTGAGGCAATCTTCGTGCGGAACGGACGTGTGACGGAGGGGTCGGTGAGCAATGTCCTGCTCGTACACGACCGGCAGTTGATGACGGCTCCTGAGGGTCCCGACATTCTCTCCGGAGTCACGCGCTCGCTGGTGATCGACCTGGCTCGACGCGAGGGCCTGAAGGTCATGGAGCAGCATCCTCTCCAAGAGGATTTGCATGCGGCTTCCGAAGTATTCCTGACCGGAACTACGGTGGAGGTGCTTCCGGTCATACGGATCGATGGAAAGCCAGTCGGGTCGGGGGTGCCTGGTCCAATCAGTCGAGTGTTGATGAGTCGGTTTGAAACCCTCACCACGTGACACCCTTGCTTTGCTTGTAAATGACGTGGTATGGTGCGACCGCTTTAAGTGGGCCCAGGCCCACTTTTTTGTTTGAGCTGCTTTCTTGTCTTTCAGTATGATAGCTGGATTTCGAATTCTTGAGTTGAAGAAGGACTTGTCGCCGGTGGATCGGATGCAGGACGCGACCGGCCGGATAGAACAGGTCGTCCGGCCCATACTCTGGTCGCTCGGACTCGACCTGGTGGAGATTTCTATTTCTGGACAAGGACCTCGCACTATCGTCAGAGTGTTCATTGACAAGTTGGGAGGCGTGACTCTTGAAGATTGTGAACAGGCCCACCGATCATTGAATCCTGCCTTGGATGTCGCCGACCCGTTTCCTCACGCCTATATGGTGGAAGTGTCGTCTCCGGGATTGGATCGCCCGCTCAGGCGGCCGGAAGACTTTCGCCGGGTACAGGGGAAACGCATCAGTCTCAAGCTGAGAGAGCCGCACCGGGGTCAATGGCGAGTCACCGGCGAGATTGTCGGTGTGGAAGAGCACGCCGTGACACTGGCACTGGAAGAAAAGAAAGTCATGGAAATGGCTCGTTTCGAGTTTGGGCGCATCGCAACTGCCAGGCTGGATGTAGGATTCTAGTCGCCCGTCACAGAAGTATCGCAAGTCTGCCGAGGCAGATGATGAGGTGGATAGTATGAATAGGGAATTGATCTCAGTCATTGATGAGATTGGTCGCCAAAAAGGTATAGACAAAGCCAGGGTGATTGGCGCCATCGAATCCGCCCTGCAGACAGCCGCGAAAAAACGGTTTGGCCAGGCCGAGAACATCGAGGTCGAAATCGATCCGAAGACCGGTGAGATTTCAGTCGTCTCGAAAAAGATCATTGTCGATACGGTCACGAATCCGAAGGCCGAGATTTCGCTGAAGGAAGCTCGTGAATTCGACGACGGTGCCGAGGTCGGCGATGAGATCGGCTCGGTCATCGAAATGGACGAATTGGGTCGAATCGCCGCGCAAACCGCGAAACAGGTCATTTTTCAAAAGGTGCGAGAGGCGGAATGGGAAGCGGTCCAGAAAGAATATTCGACGAGACAGGGCGACCTGGTCAACGGGATTATTCTCGGAATGGAACGTCGCAATTACCTGGTCGATCTCGGAAAGACCGAGGCCATTCTGCCCATTCAGGAACAGATTCCCCGAGAAGCCTATCGGCGCGGCGACCGCGTGAAAGCGATGCTACTAGAAGTGCGCCGTACGCCCAAAGATGTGCAAGTCATACTCTCCCGGAGTCATCCGCAGTTCGTGGCAAAGTTATTCGAGATGGAAGTCCCCGAAGTGGGGGAGAAAATTGTCGAAATCAAATCGATCGTTCGCGAACCGGGTGATCGAACAAAGATCGCGGTATCTTCCCGCGATAAGGCGGTTGATCCCGTGGGGGCTTGTGTCGGTATCAAGGGATCCCGTGTCCAAGCCGTCGTTCGGGAATTGCGGGGAGAGAAGATTGATATTATTACCTGGACCTCCGATCCCCGGGTCTTCATCGCCGAGGCCCTTAATCCTGCGTCAATCGAAAAGGTCGGGATCGACGAAGACAAGAAGTCAGCTCTCGTCGTCGTGGCGGATTCTCAATTGTCCTTGGCCATTGGAAAGAACGGTCAAAATGTGCGGCTTGCAGCGCGTTTGACCGGATGGAAAATCGATATCATCAGTGCGACCGAATACGAAAAAGAGAAGGCCGAGCGGGATAGAGAAATCAAGGCGGCCTTAGCCGAAGAGACCGAAGCTCAGCGTCAGCAGGATGCTGCTCGGGAAGAGGCACGAAGTCAGGCGGAGCAGACTCAGCAAGGTTAACGTCAGGGAAGCGAGGCGAGTCGAGCGCGATGCGTGTGTACGAATTGGCAAAGAAACTTGGAATGGAGAATCGCGATCTCATTCCCGAACTGAAGCGGTTGGGGATTGCTGTGGCGTCTCACAGCAGCGCCCTCGATGATGATGCGGTGCGCATGGCATTGGAAAAACTTGAACCCAAGGATAAGGCGAGGCACGATGAGTCGTCTGGAAGCCATGAGTCTACGATCCATCCCCAGGAGAGCCGCAAAGTCATGAAGGCAGGGAGAGAGGTTGGAGCCTCGCACGAGCCCTCCGGCAGAGCGCATGCGGCTCATGCGGACGAATCGCATAAGCCGGATAAGAAGCGAATCCTTATCAAGAAGAAAAAGGATGAGCTTGCCGATGAATTGGCGCCGACGGCCGCGGGCGAGCCAAGCCAATCGATCGGGCCATGGGCCCAATCGATTGCTCCGCCGGCACAGGCGGCTCCGGTCGCCGCGACCGACGCGGAAGAGCAGGTCCACCTCGAGTCGGTATCGATCAGCGAGGCTGCTCCTGCTACCAGCGCTGCACCCTCTGTCCTGACGACGGAATCCGGTGAGGCCAAGGTGGCGCCGCCTGTCGTTCCCAAGCCTCCGGCCATCGATACCTTGGCGCCGGTCGGAAAGAAAAAGAGCTTTTCCATCGAAAGTCTGGATACAGAGGGACGCGACAAGCTCAAAAAGGCCCGCAAAGGACCTCGACCTCGCGAAGAAGAAGATGTACGCTTCCGAGATGATGCGACCCGCTGGGATGACCTGCGGGCTATTCCTGTTCAACGGCGTGAG
>DAISKX010000087.1:0-9640 GCA_036820725.1 Nitrospiraceae bacterium | reverse complement strand
GTTCTCAGCGAAGGCCGACTACCGCAACTACATCCGGGTGAGCTGCGGGTGGCATTGGACACCGACCATGGAACGCGCGGTCGAGAAGCTCGGCCGCCTGGTGGCAGGAATGGCCAAGGCCAGCTGATCGCCGTTCCACTGATCGGTGTCCGTCGCTTACAAAGCACCGGTCGCAGACGCGGCCGGGGCGACCTGGGCGTACGCCGCGGGCTCCGGGGCATCCGGCAGCTGCACGATCGTCACTTCACCCGCGGGCGGCACCTGCTGCGCCGTTCGTTTCATGTTCCAGGGAAGCCCGACCACCAGGAGGCCGACAACGAGACCGACGAAGGCAAACAACGCTCCGCGCCGCTGCCCCCGCCACAGGGCGGCGAGACCGACGATGAAGCCAAGGATGGCGCTCCCTAACCCGCCATACGCAGCCCAGGTCAGAATCTGAAAGCCGGTTCGAAAATGCCACCACCCAGCACGGCTGCCGAATCCGGCGACGATGGCGGCCACGGCGAAACCAAGGGCCAGCAGCAGTGCCGCACGGCTCAGCAACGCCGTCATACCAGCCATTAACTCTCCTTCACACGTGAGTGTGCTACCGGCTAATGAACATCAGGTCGCGGGTCCGGAACAAAGCCGTTCCGGTTCGGCATCTCGACTTTAGGAAGCGTTTGCGCGTCGATCACCGCATCTTCCGCGATGATCTGATTCTGAAACAGGAGCCAGGCAATCACCGAGTAGACTTCATCCGGCGTGAGAGACTGTGGCGCGTAAAACGGCATGGCCCTATTGATGTAGTCGTACAAGGTCGTCGCATAGGGCCAGTAGCTGCCGATCGTCCGGACCGGCTTGGGGGTCGCAAGGGTGTTCTGACCGCCGACCAGCCGATCTTTCGGACCCTCAGTGCCGGTCGGGCCATGGCACGCGGCACATTTGCCCGCGTACACCTGTACTCCTTGTTTCACCGTCCCTTGTCCTGGAGGTAATCCTTCTCCTGTGGGAGACACATCGATGTTCCAGGCGCGAATGTCTTCTTCGGTCGCTGGACGCCCTATCCCATACTCTCCGGCCTTCTCGTCGGCCGGCCAGCCGGGCAAGACGCAACCCAGGGCGATGACCGCGAGCCCCACGCAAAGCACGAGCCGCTTAGGCATAGATGTTTCGTACCCGTCCATCGCGTTCGACCCTCCAGCTTTGAATCGCGTTATAGTGATAGATTGAATTGGTTCCGCGCACCTTCACGAGGTCTTGGCGCGACGGCTGGATATAGCCGGTCTCATCGAGACATCGGCTTTGGAGGATTGCCTCTTGGCCGTTCCATCGCCAAGGTAAGCGGAAGCGGGTATGACATTTCGACAGAACCGGCTCCTGAAGGTGAGCGGCTTGCCACGTCCGCCCTCCATCCAGGCTGACCTCGACCTTAGTCACGCGTCCCCGACCACTCCATGCTAATCCGCTGATCTCATGAAAGCCCGGTTGAATCTGTTGTTGGCCGGAAGGATAGGTGATCACCGACTTGGCCTCCATGACCAGCGTAAATTGATAGGCCTTTCCATCCGGCATGAGTTCCGTGTATTTGGCGGTTTCCCAACGGGTCATAAACGGGGCGGACCCAAGCTTGAGCCGCCGGAGCCATTTCACATTGATATTGCCCTCGAAGCCCGGCAAGAAGAGCCGCAGCGGGTATCCTTGCTCAGGGCGCAACGCCTCCCCATTTTGACCATAACAAATCATGGCCTCCTTCACGACGTCTTCCGTAAGTGGCACACTGCGGTCCAGTCCGGCGGCATCGCTGCCCTCCGCCAGCATCCACTTCGCCTCACGTCGAACGCCGACCACATCTAAGAGAGTCGAGAGTTTGACTCCGGTCCACTCGCTGGTACTGGTCAATCCGTGGGTATCCTGAACCGTAACATCCTGCGCCTCGCGCCAACCGTCCCATGTGTTCCCCGAACATTCCAAGAATGCGAGACGCGAGACGGAGGGCAGTCGTTCCAATTCCTTCACGCTAAGGGCCAAGGGCCGCTCAGCCAACCCATGGACCAGCAAACGGTGGCGGGCGGGATCGATGGCGGGCACGCCGTTATGGTGTCGTTCAAAGTGCAGGGCGGACGGCGTCACGATGCCTCGCAGGTCCTGAAGCGGGGTGAGCGAGTTGAAGTTATTCGGGGCGTTGGCTCCCCATCCATGCGGCGCGCCAGGTCCGGCCCCGCCCAACCTGGTCGGTTTCTCAAACGGCGATCGTTCTCCATAGGGGCGAGGCAACGTTCCCGGCACGCGCGTGGGATTATCCGACGGCTGAGGCTCGTCGGCGTATGCAAGAGGCAGAACAAACCCGGCTGCTCCTCCAGCCACGAGAGAAGCGCTGTATCGCAAAAACCTTCGACGGTTTATCTTTTTGGGGCCTTCGCTCATGCAGGCATCCTTTCGCAGACCGAGTGCATCTAGCAGGCCTCATCACCTCTCGATATCGAACCCGTCCTCTTTCCACCAGCGCCAGCCGCCGTCCAACTCCATCACGGGATAACCATGACCGGCAAATTCCACCGCGGCCTTGGCGGCGAGATGACACACCTGCGAGTAGCAATAGAGCACGTTCGTTTTGTCCTTACGCAAGCCTTTCGGACTTTGCCACTGGTCCTTCGGTAGATTGACCGCCCCAGGAATATGCCCTCCTGCATAATCTTCCGCGGCTCGGACATCGACGACATTGACCTCATTGTTCTTCATCATCCGCTCCAACTCGACCGGTCCTGTCGTAAATGCCATCTTGTCCTCGAAAAATTCCTTCGCCTTCGCCGAATCATTGATCACTGTTTGTGTCGTCATGACCTTCCTCCTTATTGGTCTGTTAATGAAGCATCGCTCGCCGCTCGTGAATCGTCGTTCGCCTAATGCCTCGTCAATCGTCACACGTCAGTCGTCAACCGAATCGAGAAACAGCGCTCCACTTCTTCACGAATGACGGTTGACGTTTGACCTGCCTTACACCTCTTCACGCTGTGCCGTTTCATGAGTGGTACGTTAGTCCGTCTCACTTCTCTATACAAGACGGCGTCGCCCGTCTCCTCAACCATCCACCATCTGCTCGACCAGAGAACGGAGCATCCGCTCAGACCGGATCACTCCAATCAGGCGCCGGGCTTCCTTGTCCTCCACAACCGGCATCCAATCGATATCGTGCTTGTGCATCAACTCCGCCACGGTCAACGGCGACTGGTCCGGCGTGACCATCATCGGGTTGTTGAGCATGAACTCCTCGACCTTCGTCGCCGGTACTATTCCCTGTTCAAAGGCTCCGAACAACTCACTCCTGGTGACCACGCCCTGCAAGCGTTCATGCTGGTCGAGCACACACAGAAATTCCACGGCCTGTTGATCAAACAGGCCGACGGTGTCTTCATACGTGTCATGCGGTGAGAGCCGGTGGGCCGGGACCGCTTCCAGAAACGTTGAGAGCGGTTGCTGTTGGATGGCTTGCCACGCCTGGTGAATGCGCGGGTTCAGCTTGGCGCGCTTCCATCTCAGAGCCTGGGTCAGCAGGAGACGGAAGGGCGCGAGGGAACCGGAAATTCTGGAAAACACGTCTTTCCCCATGACCAGGGCGTCCACTTCTGTGCGGGCCCTGGCGCTGACTCCTCGTGGCTGGTTATCGAGGAGGGCCATCTCGCCGAAAAATTCGCCCGGTCCCAGTACGTCAACGATCGGATTCGGTTCTCCCTTGTCATCACGGTGAAGCACTTCGACCTCGCCGCGATCGATCACATAGAAATGGGTACCAGGGGAGCCTTCGAGAAAGATGTTGTCGCCGGGCCGATAATGCGCCCTGGTGATCCGTTCGGTCTGATTGGTTCGCGCATGCCCAAGATCCCGCGGAAACAGGAGTTCCCAGGTCCAATCGAACGCGAGCTTGACCCGTCGAGACCAGGAGGGTGACTTCAAGAGATAGATAGTCCGCCACAGCCACCAGGCCGGAAATCCTGAAAGGCGCACGCCCAGAATCTCGGCCACCGCGTTTCGCTCTCCAATTCCACAGAGTGTGCCCAATGGTTTGTAAGAGAACGGTCTGGTCGGCTGACCCTGTAGAACTCGGAGAATGTTCTCCGCCACCTGCCGTCCCTGGCGTTCGGCAAATTGGCCGGTCGTCGGTGCCGGATGCCGGTCGTACGCGTTGACAACAAGGGCGCAGTCACCGACGGCCCAGACGTTCGGTATCCCCCTCAGGCGCATGTCCGGGTCGGTGACCACGCGGTCCTTCTCCTTCGACCTATCAAGCGATTGGACCAATTGCGCGGCCGTCGTGCCAATGGTGCAGACGATCGTGGCACCGCCGATCATCCGGCCATCTGCCAGTTCGACTCCGTCAGCCGTGGCCAGCACGACGCGCTGGCTCAATAGCATCTGAATGCCGGCCTGCTCCATCTTCATTCGAGCAAACTCGCGCAGAGTGGGACTGACCTCTGGCAAGATCTGGTCACGAGAATGCACCAGGGTCACGGTCACGTCACGGGCCGTGAAGTTGCTGTAGAACCGTATGCTGGCGCGTACCAGATCATTGAGTTCGCCCGCCACCTCCACCCCGCTGAATCCACCGCCCACAATGACAAATGACAGATACCAGCGCCGCCGTTCCGGATCGTCGCAGACCTCGGCTTTTTCGAGCTGCTCCATGACATGAAACCGCAACGCCATGGCATCGCCCACCGATTTCAGCGGGAACGCGTGGTCGGACATGCCGGGCACGAGATTGAGGTTGACGGAGGAGCCGCAGGCAATCACCGCATGGTCAAACCCCATACGCCGAAGGCGGCCATCATAGCCCTCGTATTCCACCTCGGAGACAGCATGATCAATGCGGCGCACCTCTTCGGTCCGGCAGCGTACGTGAGGCAACAACTGCCGCAGCGGCGTCGCGACCGAGTCGGGCCCGATCGTTGCGCCGGCCACTTCGGCTAGTAACGGATAGTAGACCATGGAGTTTTCTCGGTCGAAAAGGACGATCTCGCAGACGTCAGAGGATAGGCCTTTCCGCAGAGTCCTGGCGCAGCGCACACCGGCAAATCCGCCTCCGATAATGATGATTCTCGTCACACCCACATGGGTCTCCTCTTGACCATGAGTATAGACACTCTCGTTCCTCGAGGCGAGAATCCAACGTACCAGGCGCCGCATATAGATGTGCCCTCCGCGATACGATCGTGTCGCTGTCGGCAATGAGAAACATCTACGATCCTTCTTGCTTGCTGGTCCTTCGCCATGCGTCAACCGTCATTCGTCAATCGTATGAAGAAAGGCCCTGACGAAGTGCTTTCTGATTTCTCCACGTTTGTCGAATGTGACGGATGACGAGTGTCGCCCTGGGGCTGGCAGCGGTGAGGATGAGAGGCTTGCGTTCGGCCGTCGCCATGAGATTCTTGAGAGAAGCACTGGCGTATGCGCCGTCTACCATGTCAGACTAGACTGGCTTATCGTGAACGTGCTCATCCGTGGCCGTCGCAAGGTCATGACGTAGAATAGGATCTGAATGGCAGTCGAAGTCAGAGTCGGCCCGCCCGTCACCACGATTAATCAGGGCTATACGTTTCTCGTTTCCGAATTCGATGGGTCCATTACCAATCCGTCCGATCAAGGGCTCTATCGCCGGGATACGCGATATGTGAGCCGCTATCAACTCTACATCGATGACCGTCCCTGGACACTCTTGAATTCCGGCGCGAGCGCCTACTGCGTCTCTCGGGCTTACCTGGTGAACCCCATGGTCAGCACCGACCGGGGTATCATTGCGCCCGGCACCGTGGGACTCGTGCTCACCCGCGCCGTCTCGGAAGCTCTTCACGAAGACCTCGATATTCAGAACTATAGTCCCCACCCCCTGCGCTTCACCCTCGAAATGCTCATCCGCTCTGATTTTGCCGATATCTTCGAGGTCAAGGCGAACAATCTGACGCGACGTGGGAATATCGACACAGTGTGGAGCAGTACGGCTCAACAATTGACCAGCCGCTATCAGCATGAGGACTTCCGCCGTTCATTGATCCTCCACATTGCCCGTTCGACTTCCGCGGCCGCGTATGGCAACGGCCGGATTACGTTCACCGTCGATTTGGCGCCCCATAGCACGTGGCACTGCTGCTGCCTCTATGACCTTGTGGAAGACGATGTGCCGTCGAAGGCCTCCCACCACTGCGCCACGGCGTTCGACACCTCGGAGGCGGCGCAACGCCTTGCACAGTGGAAAGAAACGACGACTCACATGACCACGTCGAATGAAGATTGGTATCGATTGTATCGGCAATCAGTGGAGGACATGGCAGCCTTGCGCCTGCCATACGACGGGGCTGATTCCGAGATGTTCGTTCCGGCAGCCGGCGTGCCGTGGTTCGTGAGCGTCTTTGGTCGCGACAGCCTGATCGTCAGCCTGCAAAATATGGTCGTGTATCCGGACTTTGCCCGCGGGACATTGCAACGTTTGGCGGAATTGCAGGCGACCGAGTCCGATGATTACCGGGATGCCGAGCCGGGCAAGATGCCGCATGAACTGCGGTCGGGTGAATTGGCCCACTTTCGTCGCACCCCGCATCTGCGGTATTACGGCACGGCAGACGCGACGATCCTCTACATCATTACCTTGCACGAAGCATGGAAATGGCTGGGCGACGAGGTTCTCTTCCCGCATCTCAAGGATGTGGTGAAACGCTGTGTGGAATGGATAGACCGATATGGCGACCGCGATGGGGACGGCTTTCAAGAGTATCAGACACGCTCGCCGCAGGGCTACGACAACATGGGATGGAAGGACGCCGGGGATTCAGTAATGTACCCTGACGGCTCACAGGTGAAAGGCCCGAAAGCGCTGTGCGAACTGCAAGGCTACGTCTTTGATGCGAAGCAACGGCTGGCGGAGGCGGTTGAATACTTCGGCGATGCCATATGGGCCGCCCAATTACGCCGCGAAGCTGCCACCTTGCAAGCTAAGTTTGAAGAGCATTTCTGGTGTGACGACCTCGGGTACTATGCCTATGCGCTGGATGGCGACAAACAGCCGGTGAAGACCATCGCCTCAAATCCGGGCCACCTGCTCTGGAGCGGGATCGTCCGCCCCGATCGGGCCGAACGGGTCGTCCGACGGCTGATGGAGCCGGACATGTGGAGCGGCTGGGGTATTCGCACCTTATCCGAGACCAACCCCGCGTACAATCCATTTTCCTATCAAAATGGTTCCGTGTGGCCGCACGATAACGGCATTATCGCCATGGGATTCAAGCGGTATGGTTTCGCAAATGAAGCGGGGATGATTGCACGCGATATCAGCGGGGCGGGCAGTTATTTTAGCTTCCATCGACTCCCCGAACTCTATGCGGGGGTCAAACGCGCGGAGGGAACCTTCCCCGTCCAGTATCTGGAGGCGAACGTCCCGCAGGCCTGGGCCGCCGGAAGCGTGTTTCATCTGCTGCGGGCGATCCTGGGACTTGAGGCCGACGCCCAGAAAAAGCAGCTCATCGTCAATCCCGTCCTGCCAAATTGGTTGCCGGACGTCACGATTCGCCGGCTCAGAGTCGGCAAGGCCGCGGTCGACCTTCGCTTTTGGCGAGAAGGCGACCGGACTCGGTACGACGTGTTGTCGGTAGATGGAGAGCTGCACGTCACATCACACACCGGAGGCCGGTGACAGATGGTGTCCGTCGAGCCGGCATCCGTCCCAGTCTCTCGACGACATTGGGTACCGGCGTCCTGAACCATGGCGTTCTCATTGGGGCGAAGCACGGGAGGATCAACGTGACTTATAGCAATGGAGAGAGGAGTCTCGCGACCGAATCTCTGAACCGAACAGCGACATTCCGCTTCTCATAACCCGCCAGATCGAATTCGGTACAGTGGGCAAGGTCACGCTCGAAGTCCTGCTCCAATTCTTTGGCGAGTTGCTCGCTGTAGAGCACCGCATTGAGTTCGTAGTTGATGCTGAAGCTTCGGATGTCGATATTCGCCGAGCCGATCGAGCAGACCTTGGAGTCGATGCTGATCGTCTTGGCATGCAGGTAGCCTTTCTCGTAGAGGAACACGCGCACGCCGCTTGCGACGATATCGGCGATATAGGTGTTCCCCGCCCAATCGGGCAACTTGTTGCCCGAGGGCCGTGCGCTCAGCATGACCTTGACATCGATTCCGGACAGGGCTGCCGCTTCCAGGGCTCCGGCGATGGTCGCGTCGAGGATGAAGTAGGGCGATTGGATGCGCACGTGCTGCTGCGCCGAGACGATCATAAAGGCGTAGAGCTGCCTGATCGCCGCCCATTGCGAATCGGGTCCCGACGTCAGAATCTGGACCGGTACCTCGCTCCTCGAGGACTCCGTCGCGTCTGTCGGAAAATAGGCAGCGGAAAACAGGTTCTCTTTCACAGCGTTGTACCAATCGACCATGAACACCGCCTGCAAGAGCGCGACGCCTTCCCCGACAATGCGCAACTGGGTGTCGCGCCAGGAGTCGAATCCCCGTCCCCCGTCGATCTGTTCCTGCCCGATATTCATGCCGCCGGTGTAGCCGATCGAACCGTCGATCACCGTGATCTTTCGGTGGTTCCGATAGCTGATCGTATGGAGCCGGTAAAGGGGCGAGGTCGGTTCCATTCGGACACCCGCTGCTTGCAAGTCCTTGACATAAGCGCGGCTGAAGTGGGCGTGCGACCCTAACGGGTCATAGAGCAACCGGACTTCGACACCAGCCTTCGCCTTCGCTTTCATGATTGCTTTCAAGCCCTCGGTAAATGTGTCCGCACCCCAGATGAAATATTGGAGATGGATGGAGTGCCGCGCAGCCGTCATGTCCCTCATCAGACTGGGGTAAAATTCTGCCGCGTCCTGCTGGATCTCCACATGGTTGCGCTTGGTCAGCGCAGAGTTGGAACATTTAGCACAGGTGTTCGGGCGGCGGACAGCTCCTCGGGGTGTCCATGATCCCTATCATTGTGTTCCTCGAGATGTTAAAAAAGATGTCGGTGATAATGTCCTCTATGACTGTATGGATCTCCGCCCGCTATTGCCAGGGCGTCCGAGGAGGTGACCATGACCGTGACGGGACAGCAGACGCGACGCAACAGCGACTCAGGACCGGCCGGACGCCTCCAGCCGACCAACAGCGGGCCTGGAGCCAGGAAGAGTACCGAACAGGCGCACCTGCCGCCGGGCAGAAGCTGGCTATGGTTCGTGCTCGTTTTGTTCGCAAACTACTTGCTGGTGAGGCTCCTCATCCCGGGCGCCGAAGAGCCGGTCACAGTACCCTACACCCTCTTCAAGGAGGAGGTTGGAAAGAGCAACGTCGAGGCGATATACAGCCAGGGGGACACCATCACAGGTCGCTTCACGGCACCGATCACGTACCCGCCGGCGGGCCAAAAGGGTGCGGCGCCCGGCGGCGAATCCCAAACAACGAGCGAGCGCGGATCAACGCCCCGCAGCCTGCCCCCCAAAACGGTGAGTACCTTCGCGACGACGCTGCCCTCCTTTGTAGACCCCAGCTTGGAAGCATTTTTGATCGATAACAAGGTTGAGATCAGCGCCGAACCGATCCAAGAAGGCGGCAGTCCATTGGCGACGCTCCTTTTTAGCTTCGGCCCGGCTCTGCTCTTCATCGGCTTTTATATCTGGATCTTCCG
>DAISKX010000086.1:0-9653 GCA_036820725.1 Nitrospiraceae bacterium | reverse complement strand
GGGCATGGAAGCCCACTATGCCGGCTGCAGTGACGAGGCAACCTCCCGCGCATACTGCGCAAATCGTCTGGCATCACGTCCAGTCACCTGTTTGATGTCGTGTGTGATATGGCCGGCCCGACCCTCTCGATAGTAGCGCTCCAGGTCGAGCATTCGATCAGCGATCTCCGCAGGCATGCTCTCCGCAAGCATTCCGTTCTTCAAGTCGGCAGGGGAGAGGCTGATGTGTCTAATCAAGCGCCCAACCGCTTTTGACAGTTCGTCAGCAAGTTGGTCATAGGTCAACGCGTCAGGCCCCGTGAGCGTATAAGCCTTGCCCACATGATCGGGTTCCGTAAGCGTTTCAACAGCCACCGCCACGATGTCACGCACGTCCACATGGCTGATCTTTGCCTCGCCGTTGGCGCTGTAAAACGCCGCCTCGGCCTTGATCGTCTTACTCATGTACGTGACGACATTCTGCATGAAGCTGTTCGGGCGGAGAAAAGTCCATGCCATGCCGCTCACTTCGATCGGCTTCTCGACGGACCGATGAACCAGGGCAAGAGCGTAGGCCTCTTCGTCTGCGCCCATGACGGGCAGCTTCACAATGTGCCGTACGCCGACCCGCTGTGCCGCTTCGACCGCGTTGAGTTCGAGCTGCGTTTGGGCGGGCACGTTTGGTCCCAGAAGAAACAGTTTGTCACATCCCTGAAACGCCGCACAAAGCGTCTCCGGGCGGTTATAGTCAATGACGGCGGCGGCGATTCCTCGCGCGCGTAGGGCTTCGGCCTTTTCGACGGAGAAGTAGGTCGCGCGGAACGGCGCATGTGCCGACTCAAGCTGCTTGATGAGCTCGCTGCCGATGGTCCCTCCCGCTCCGGTAACGCAGATCATGGTCGCCGCCTCCTTTTGGGAATGAGAAGGGTACCTGTGCCCGCGCGAAACATAACAGCAGTACGTGTGGCTGAGTCGCCGGTGCGAAGCGGAGGCTGTGAGCCGTCGCCTGCACCGTTCGGTTAGGCCGCTTTGTTGTGTTTTGCCAAGAACGAAAGGACTGCCCCGTTAAAGGCAGGTCCGTTTTCCTCATGCATCATATGCGACACGCCGCGTATGGTGACACGCTCGGCATGCGGCATCAGCTCCCGAAGCCGGTCTGTTAGACGGTGAAACAACCCGATACTGTGCTCTCCGTTGACCAACAATGTGGGAGTCCGAATACTGCGCACCTGGTCGGCATTCAGCGGGGCAAACCCCGACGACCCAAGCAGCACCGCCTTGAGGTTCGCGAGGTTGGCACGCACCTGCTCTTTTCGCGCCTCGGATAGGGCGCGATAGCCTCCGGAACCGAAAACGGTATCAACGAAGATATGCATGCCAGCTTCCATATCCCCATCCCGAAACGCCTGAGTCGCAGGGGTAAGCACTTTCGCTCCGAACGTGATGATGGCGGCGGCCGCGCGCGGTCTGGTGACCAACAATTTCAGAATCTCCAGCGGCCCGGCCTTATTACTCACAAACAGCGGGATGACCGGCGGCTCCGCTAATGTGAGAGTACGCACCAAATGCGGTTCCCGTATGGCGAGCAGTAAACAGAGAAAAGCACCGTAGGAATGACCCACGAGGTGAACGGGTGCGGCGCCCAGCGAGTGGATAAGTGCCTGCAGGTCGTCAACCTGCTTGATCATTGAGTAATCGGACTCCTTAGGGATCTGTTCATTCGGCCAGTTATACCGACGGCTGTATGCGATGACGCGGAACCGCTCCGTGAATTCCTCTTGCTGGAATTGCCACGTCCGGTAGTCGCTGACAGCGCCGTGGACAAACACGAGCGGTTCGCCGCGGCCGCATTCAACATATCCGAACCGGGCGCCATCCAAGGTCACGCTTGCCATGGTGTTCTCCTCTCATCATCGACATGCGGCCAACGCCTGTAAAGTCGCGCCGCAAGCGACGGCGGCTGCAGAGTCCGCCTGAGCGTCTTGTCCAAGGAGTAAGAGTTGACGTGCTAGACCCCAGGCGCTCTTGGGAGAGACGTGGCATCAGCCAGGTACCTCACGCAGTGCGAACATGCCGCAAGATGGGGCGCATCACTCCATCTTGTTTCAGCAAGAGAAGGCAATGACGAGACAAATCAGGCTGAGCATCGCCAGCGCGGCCCGCGCAACATGTGAGTACTCCCAGCGGTTACGAAATTCCGTCCAATCCGTCTGATGAGTCTCTTTTTGAGACGAGGATCTCTTTGCTCCGAATGAGAAAAACCCGAAACCAAAACTGCCAAGTGTTTCGCCCTTCAGCCAGAACCTGTTTACGGGATGCGTGAAGATCCAATACACCGCTTGCATGCCAATAATTCCGAGTAAGGCAACCAACGTGAGCCAAAAGTCCGCGGATCCCCTCGGCGTGAGCAGCAAGAGGATGATCAATAGGAGCAGGCCACCGGCCTCACCAATACCGCCTATGGTGAATCCGGGATAGTAGATGGGCTGCATCGCGTAGTACGCCTCCTTCGTCAGCCGCAGCTTTCCAGGCAACTCAAGGGCGTGAGCGAGAGCAAGCGCCATGGCCACACTGACAAAGATCACGGTCACGACCTGTAGCGCATGAAGCATTGTTTTGAAACTACGGCAAAACGACTCTTGATCACCGAAAAAAGACACAGGTTTCCGGGATGCCCTCGACCACTGAATTTTAGATCTACTTCATTGTCGAACGCGGGACAGCGAAACCGACAGGGCTCATCGGTCGCTCTATTTCGACTTCAGCGCCATAGCCGGGAAGCCGGTGATCAGTTCATTCTTGTCGGCGAAAGGCCCATAACACCTAACGCGCAACCTTTCAATCTTCGGGCAGCCCGCATCGTCATGCAATCGGTAAAGGGGTCACACCGTTGTTGCTATAAGCCGGGCCACATCTTTCCGCTCGATTCAGTTGAAAATGACATCCTCTGCTATCGACTATCGATTGACAATGTTGAGAATGTTGCCATCCGGGTCCTTGAACCAGGCCACTTTCATGTCGCCGCCAATGTGAACCTCTCCCTCTCGTGTTATGCCCGGCATATCGTAATGCTCGAATGCGACGCCCTTGGCCTTCAACGCCCGCACGATACCTTCGACGTCGTCACCCACCGTCCAGGTGACCGCAGTCGCCTTGTTGGTTCCGGCGTATTGCGACCGGTAGACATTGATCGTGGTATTTCCACTCCGGAAGATAATCAGTTCCTCCCCTTCAGTGCCGACCTGCGTCAGGCCGAGTGTATCTTCATAGAATTTCCTGGCCGTTTTTAAATTTTTGACCGCGATGTTTGCGGCCGCATCTATATCGCGAAGCATGCGGTTCTCCTCCAATAACGATTGGCCAATAATGATTGGTACGCATTTGGCTTCAGACGCTCTGGATCACTGCGAGAATGTTGCCCTCGCTGTCCTTGAACCAGGCGCTCCTCGCGCCGCCGGCCGTCGAGATGCCGTTGTGGGTCTTCATGTCCGGCGCGTCGTATTCCTCGAACTGCACTCCCCTGGCTTTCAGCTCGGCAACCTCCCGCTCAATGTCGTCCACCTGCCAGAGCGCCTGACTGGCTTTCGACGTGCCTGCGTTGGGCGTCGGATACATGAAGCAGGCGGTTCGCTCGCCGAACTCGTAGACGACGCCTCCGGCCACCTCTTCCTTGGGCTTGAATCCGAGCTTCTGCTCGTAGAATTTCCTCGCGCGGGCGAGGTCCGTCACCGGTATGTAAGAGTACATTGGAGATTTCTGCAGCATGGGTACCTCCTTGTAGCGATGAGGTGCGCAAGAAACCTTCCCGCGGGCGGAGCCCAGATGGACCGGCTCGACCTCCATTCGAAAACGCTGTACGAGTGCCCAATGGCTGAAGAGTATCCGAAGGAGATACCTTACACAATGCGTTGCTAAAGGGCGTATTGATCGGACAGGATCGGAGCCAGCGTCAGCCTCCGGCCATGGCTCCCACGATCAGAAACGGCTCGGCTCCCATTACGATCGCGTCGGGCAGAGGCGCATCCGGCGATTCGTGGGACAGATCCTGCCCACAGGCGAAGAAGCGTACGAACGCTCGCCGTTTTTGCGTGACGTGGTCGCGAATCGTCCCACGCAACATCGGATAGCGAACTTCAAGCGCATCGAGCACCGAAGCCACGGTCGCCGATCCTTGGACGTCAAGCTTCACCTCGCCATCCACACGCGCCAAGGTCCGCAAATGTGCCGGCAAAACGACTCGTATCATTTCTTGTCCATCGGAGCTAATGGCGTATGGTCTATGGCACAAGCGAGAAGGCGATAGGCTTCGTATTCGTTCGTGCCCTCAGCCATTCGTTATAAACCATACGCTCTTTCATCCCAGCCTCATGGCAGCGTTTGCACCTCGACAGAGAACACCGCCGGCAGATCCCGGACGATAGGATTCCAACTGTCTCCCCCGTCGACCGATCCATACACCTGTCCGCCGGTCGTACCGAAGTACAGGCCGCAGGGATCAAGCGAATCGACCGTCATCGCGTCGCGCAATACGTTCACGTAGCAATCTTGCTGCGGCAAACCCTTGGTGAGGGCCTCCCACTCATTGCCGCCGGTCCGGCTCCGATACACGCGCAGCTTTCCCTCTGGTGGGAAGTGCTCGGAGTCGCTCTTGATGGGAACCACATAGATCGTTTCCGGCTGATGGGCATGGACGGCAATCGGAAACCCGAAGTCGGTCGGCAGGTTCCCGCTTACTTCATGCCACGATTCGCCTGTATCGTCGCTGCGCAGGACATCCCAGTGCTTCTGCATGAACAGCACGTTCGGACGCGACGGGTGCATCGCAATGCAGTGGACGCAGTGGCCCACCTCGGCATCCGGATCGGGCAACTCATACTGGGACTTCAAGCCCTTGTTCGTCGGCCGCCATGTCTTGCCTGCATCGTCGGTCCTGAATACACCGGCCGCCGAGATGGCAATGAACATGCGCTTCGGATGGTTCGGATCCAACAGGATCGTGTGCAGGCACATGCCGCCCGCGCCCGGTTGCCACAGACTTCCTTTTGCGCTGCGCAAACCGGAGCACTCGTGCCACGTCTGCCCGCCGTCGGTCGAGCGGAACAGGGCGGCGTCTTCCACGCCGGCGTAGACGGTATCCGGATCAGTCAGCGACGGTTCCAGATGCCAGACGCGCTTGAATTCCCAGGGACGCTGCGTGCCATCATAATGCTGGTGCGTCGTGAGTGGTTTCCCGGTTTCGGGAGAAGTGTCATAGACGAACTTGTTGCTCTCCCCTTTCGGCGTGCCGTCGGGAGCCGTAGTCGGCTCGCCTGGTGGCGTCCCCGGTTGGTACCAGGTCTTGCCGCCGTCATCGGAGCGTTGGATGATCTGTCCGAACCAGCTGCTGGTTTGCGAAGCATAGAGCCGATTCGGATCGGCTGGCGATCCCTTGAGGTGATACATTTCCCAGCCAGCAAAGTGAGGGCCGCTGACGTCCCACTGTTTCCGCTTTCCATCTGACGTGAGAATGAAGGCCCCTTTTCGTGTCCCCACCAATAGCCGTACCGTGCTCATGCTTACTCCTTTCCAGAATCAGGTATTTCACCCACCCGCCCCGGGCGCGCCAAGACGCCTTCCTTCCCGATTCCACCCACCTACCCCGGCGCATCTTCTTACCCACCCATACCCCCCGGTCGCTCACGACCGATTGCCCGGGCCGCTGCCTGCCCGATTTCACCCCGCCGGCCCCAGGCACCATTTCACCCGCCCACCCCAAGCTGGCCAAGGCCAGCTTTTGCCCGTGAGGCAGGCCTTCTTCCCGTGTCCTGAGCCAGCCAGGATCAGCTTTTGCCTATGGGATGTGCGTTATGGCTTCCGTGTATAGGTGATCTCCATCATCTTCATTTCCTTGCCGCCTTTGTGAGTCCCGTACATGTCGAACGTCTGGGTATTCGCATCCTCGATCTTCCACACCGCGCGATGCGACATCTGCCCTCCGCCCAACTCAGCATGCTGCCCCTTCAGCGTGATCGTCTTCCCATCCGGGCTGGCTGTTCCCTCCATCACAAACACTCCGGTCCCCATACTGTCGATCCACGTCGAAACATAACGCTTGCGCAGGTTGTCGTATCCGGTGGTCCCAATTCCCGAGTAGGGATGCCCCATCATGTCGCCGGTGAATTCCTGTTGGAGAAAGCGGCCGTCCAGTAGCGTTTTCATTTCAGCGGAGCCGGTAGATTCCGTCGGGGGCTTGCCGGGCTCCATCCATTCTTTGGTCTTGGTCGTCCAACTGCCGGCCAGACTTGTAAGCTGCTTGTGCGGTTCGCCTGGGGTCGCCAGCTTGGCGTAGGCTTCCATCATCGCTTGCGGGTCCATCTGTTTCTCGGCCTTTTTGTCCTTGGCCATCGCCACTGAGACGGTCAGGACCACGCATAATCCTGTGACTGCCAGATGTATGAGACGCATACTTTCCTCCTTGTATGGTTATGCTTTACAGTTTCGGTTCACCCAGGTTCTACGAGGATTTTGCACCGGTCGTTAATTCGGCTTTACAGTGTTCGGGTCCATATGGAACAACTCCCAAATGTGGCCGTCGGGGTCCTGAAATCCATGTGCGTACATAAACCCGTGATCTTGCGGTTTATTGTAAGTTGATCCGCCGGCCGCGACTGCCTTGCGGACCATGTCATTGACTTTGTCTCGGCTCTCACAAGACAACGCCACCAGCACTTCCGTGCTTTTCGTGGCATCGCAAATTTCTTTGGGCGTAAAGGACTTGAATTTCGCGTGGGTTAATAGCATGACGAAATTGTCCTCGCCCACGATCATGCAGGTAGCCGTCTTGTCGGTAAATTGCGGATTGAACGTGAACTCGAGCTTCGTAAAGAACTCGACGGACCTCTTGAGATCCTTCACGGGTAAATTCACAAACATTTTGGTCGCCATGTTTTTCTCCGTCTTTTGGTTTCAGGTTGCGAACTCGGCTTCCGGAAGGTCTTGCCCCACCGAATCCAGCCTCTGCCACATAGTCGAACGAGGTCCGCGAAATCGACATCTCGAGCGATTGTTTTACTTCACGTCAGACAAGCCGAGTTGCACCACTTCCTCGCCCTCCACCTGGATCGATCCTGATCACTCTGCCATCGACCTGTGCTGGACTATTGTCCCTCATATGCTTGCTTGAGCTTTTTTATGTCGAGTTTTTTCATTTGAAGCAACGCCTTCATCACTCTTTCAGTTTTCTTCGCGTCCTTGTCTTGAAACATCTCCTCCACAACAGTGGGAACGAGCTGCCATGACAGCCCATATTTATCTTTGAGCCAGCCGCACACTCCCTTTGTTCCGCCTGCGGAGAGCTTCTCCCACATGTCGTCCACCTCTTCCTAAGTCTTGCAGTTCACCACGAGCGAAACAGCCTCGATGAATTTGAAATTCGGACCGCCGTTTAACGCCATGAATTCTTGTCCATCAAGTTGGAATGTCACGGTCATGACCGAACCCTTCGGTCTTCCGGAGACCGCTGCGCCCGCTTCTCCATAACGGGCAATCTTTCCAAGTTGGGAATTCTTGAAAATCGACACATAAAACTTGGCCGCTTCTTCCCCTTTGTCGTCGAGCCACAAGCACGGAGTAATCTTCTGCATGTGTGTCTCCTTGATTGCCGATCATGACTCGACGCGAGTCGTCGTATCTCCGAACCGGTATCACAAGGTATCGTCTTCTTGGCAAATTCATTTCTTCGACTTTTCCCAGAGAGTGATGACGTTGCCCTCCGGATCAGAGAAGTCCGCCATAAAGCCCCACTCTCCAATTGAGTGTTTTGCCGTAATGACCTTCCCTCCTCCTTTTTTATGGCCTTAAGCGTCTTGTCAATGGAACCGGTTTCCACGCCAAAGGACGGCTGGTCGTCTTTGGATTTGCGCTTATAGAACCCTCCATTGATGCCTCCGGGCTCAATCGGATTCTGATCTTTATCCACGGCGGTCGTATAGGCCATGGCTCCCTCGTCGCCCCATAGTTCAACCTTCCAATCGAAAACGTTTTCATAAAACTGTTTTGCCTTCTTGAAATTCGAAGCGGGGATCTCAAAAAACACCACTTTGTTCTTAATCATTCCTCTCTCCTTTCATCTTTTCAAAAAGCTCGATGCGTTCCGATACGGTGTCGTCAACCGCCATACGTCAACCGTCATTCGTAAAAGATACGGCCTTGTCAGGCCGGCAGGCCTGTGATCTCTCTGAGAGGTCGGACCTCAACCGTGCCGATACGCGCCCCTGGAACCCTGGTAGCGATGCCGATCGCTTCGTCGAGATCCTTGGCATCGATCAGGAAGTAACCGGCGAGCTGCTCGCGCGTCTCCACGAACGGACCATCGGTGACGAATGGTTTGCCGTCGCGCACCCGAACGGTGGTCGCCGTCGACGTTGGCTGCAGCGGCGACGCGCTCAGATATTGCCCGTTGGCGTGGAGCTGATGCGTGAGCTGTACGGATTCCGCAAGCATCTGCTCCCGCTTGGTCTCGCTGAACTTACCGAAGGCCTCTTCGTCGTGGTGAACCAGCAACATGTACTTCATGCGGATGCCTCCCTCATATCTGATAGTCGTTCGCCTTCGAAAGCGTCATTCGTCAAACGTCAATCGTCATCCGTGGAGGAAGGGGTCCTTGTTTTCTTTACGAATGACGGTTGACGTATGGCGATTGACGAGTACCCTGTACCCCTTCACTCTGACGAGCCATGTGTTTGGTCGTGCCATTGGCCATATGCTCTAGGAGTGCTCTCCAGCTCCTCGTGGTCGGCGGAGTGCTCGACCTCGTCATGCGAGGCATGGGCGTGCGCGGCCTCGAGCTCGGCGCGGGTCGGCTTCGCGACGTTGTCGGCAAAGTAGAACCGGGACAGCCGTGCCCGGAACCGCTTGAGCGCGCGGCGCGGCGCGGCGACACCGTTCTCGTCCGTGTCCGGGTCGAGCTCGAGCGGCCGCTGCTCGTCGTGCTGGGTGAGCAGGTACGACTCCGAGACCTCGAGCGGCGCGTGCTTCTCGACGTACTCGCCGTGGGGGAGCCGCTGGATGACGCCGGTCTCCAGACCGTGCAGCAGCCGCTCTCGGTCGGCGCGCTGCAGCGAGATGCACAGCCGACGAGTGACCCAGAACCCGATCAGGGGCCCGGCGAACAGCAAGAAGCGGAGCGAGTAGGTCACCCAGTTCAGCGAGATGCCGAACTGGGTGGCGACCAGGTCGTTCCCGCCGCCGATCCAGAGCACCGCGTAGAAGATCATGAAGGCGACGCCGATGCCGGTCCTGGTCGGCTGGTTGCGCGGCCGGTCCAGGATGTGGTGTTCGCGGTGGTCGCCGGTGATCCACTGCTCGATGAACGGATACAGCGCCCAGACGGTGAGGAAGATGCCCGGCATGATCATCGCCGGCACGATCAGGTTCCAACTTATGGTGATGCCCCAGAACTGACTCTCGATGCCGGGCATTATTCGGACCGCGCCTTCCAGCCAACCCATATACCAGTCCGGCTGCGAGCCGGCCGTCACTTCGGCCGGGTTATACGGTCCGTAAAGCCAGACCGGGTTGATCTGCAACAGCGCGCTCATCAGCGTGGACACGCCGAACACCACGAAGAAGAAGCCGCCCGCCTTCGCCGTGTACACCGGCCAGAACGGGTAACCGATCACGTTCTTGTTGGTCCG
>DAISKX010000085.1:0-9662 GCA_036820725.1 Nitrospiraceae bacterium | reverse complement strand
GAAGAACAGCCATCGATTAACTTACCGACCTCCTTGTTCGAATAGGCTTCTTAACGGAACAAGGCTGCAAAGATTGCTCACCACCTTAATCTTCGAAACGCACGAAGGTCCAGACCTTCGGCAATGCTCGCAATACCGAGAAAGGTGCGGGACAAGCGAGGAAGTGCCAAACTCTTTGCCGTAGGATGCGAAGCACTATGAGATTCTATAAGGAAATAGTGGCTGATTGGGTCAGGGCGCAGGGATCCTCCACGCTGCCATCCAAATCTCATTACCATGACTGGTCGGCCAACAGTATCAAATTCTTCTGGGATATCTGGACGAATAATGTGGGTCTTCGAAAACAATTCTACCCGATAGAGTATTGGAAAGACTTTTTAGCATGGGCTGATTCAAAGATAGACAATAAGCCTTCCTCAATTGCAGACATAGGCTGCGGCAATGGAAATTTAATCGACTGTATCAGCAAGCTTTATCCAAATGCATCGATCTGCGGTGTGGATCTTGCCGAGGAATTATTTAAGCTAGCCAAATCCCGCTTTAGCAAAGCCGACAAGATCGCCTTTCGCGTTGGTTCACTGGAGCGGCTTCCATTTCCCGATAACTCGCTAGACCTGATTACGTGCACTGAGGTGTTAGAGCATACGTTCCACAAAACTTTTATGAGCTCATTTTCTGAGGTCAGAAGGGTATTAAAGGTTGGAGGGCACTACCTTGCTTCTGTACCTTTCAACGAAAAAGCTGCTTTTGTCTGTTGCCCGGAATGTGGCGCAGTGTTTACCCCATATCAACACATGATATTTGAGATTAGCAGAGATGATATTTCAGAACTCCTGTTGAAAAACGGACTGGAAATAGCAAGCTTTTATCAATCCCTTGATCGAAGCGAGCCAAATAATCTGATCAAGAGAGTAGCGAAATCGGCCCTTCTCAACCTGGCGCCTCGTTTTGCAGCCCGCTTTTTTCCAAGAGCAGGTGTTTCAGGTTTCCTCGCTACAGCATACGCTAAGAATTAATCCTAACGAGGTCCTTCTCCTGCTAAGCCATCCTGATAAGCATCTATATCGTACACAATTGTCAGTGGAAAGAGAGGGGTGCAAGATGAAAAGCGTCTTCATGATTGCTTACCCCTTCCCGCCCGAAGGTTCTGCTACATCTTATCGGACCTTACGATTCGTACGGCAGCTCCCTAAGATGGGCTGGAATGCCACGGTGATCTCGGCTGTGCCAAGTCAATACGAGAGGTATGATCCCAAACTCTTAGCGATGGTGCCGAACGAAACCGAAGTCATTCGAGTCAAGGCATATGATCTCTGGCAGAATTTTCAATCTTGGAGGTTTCGGAGAATTCAGAAAAATCATTCCGGGGATGCGGAAGTACGGGCACGAAGATTGAACGAGGGGGATCCTGGCAAGGTACGATGGTGGATGAGAAATCTGGTCCGCACAACCGAGGCATGGTGGTACCAGCCAGACATGGCAATGTACTGGATTAGGCCGGCCGTGAAGGCAACGGTGAAAGAGTGCGTCCGCACACGACCGAATGTCATTTGGGCGAATGCAGGACGAATATCGGCATTTCTTATCGCGGAACGGGTCTCGCAGCGTACAGGTGTACCGTACGTGCTTGATTTTGATGACGCTTGGACAATCATCCCTACCGACTTCGAATATAGACAGCCTCCATGGGCAACGCGCTTGGTTCGCAGCACGATGTACCGGCTCCTTAAGGGAGCGCAAGCAGTGGTGTTCCGTTACGACACTGAGGCCGAATGTTTTTGGCGGGCTTATCGAGGTGCTTTAGACGCTTCGAGGATCTACATCATACCAAACGGCTACGAATCTCCAATTGAGCCATTTGTTGCTCCGGCTGGAGATAGATGCACGATTTTGTATGCGGGCACCTTGCCGGATTATCGCTACGATACCCTTCTCAAATCTCTCAGGGTGCTGAAAGAGACAGATCCTACTCGGGCAAAGCAATTGCGGCTTCTTTTCGTCGGAGAAGGAGCTGAGGCCCTTGCAAAGGAAGCCGCTGTTCTTGGTCTTTCAGACGTCATAGAAACCACTGGGCCCAAGTCTCATGCTGAGATTGCTTCCCTCCACCGGGAGGCGCACGCGCTTCTGGTATTTGGACGACCTGCTACGATGAAGGGGCACGAGCTGTTCGCCGGAGCCAAGTTGTTTGGTTATTTAAAAGCAGGTCGACCGATCGTCGGTGTGCTGCCTCCTGACGAAACAAAAAAAGTCCTTCATCGCGTTGGAGTACGGACAGTGGCCGACGTTGATTCAGTGTCGGAGATTACGGCGGTTCTCTGCGATGTGCTGGACAGATGGTCTACTGCGGGCTTGTCATCATCAGTTCCCGACCGTAAGGCGTGCGAAGCCTACTCGTCGGAGCACCAGACGGGGATTTTGGTTCGTGCACTGGAAGAGGTGCCGCCGGAGGAACCATTTATTCCTGGTGCGCAAGCGATCCCGCCAAGCCTACGTGAGGGAATTGAACACAAGAAATGGCTCGATGGCTCCTGGCAGAGCTTCTGAGGAGCCTCCCTCCTTTCCGTGTCACAATTTAGTCTCCATCTTGCGGCAGTACACTGTCATAGGGTGAGTCAGCGTGCGTTTTTGTATTCGTGACGACGATACGAGCTTTTTCACTTCGCCTGATGAGTTGGAACGCGCTTACGGAGAAGTGACGAAATGGGGGCCCGTGTCTTTGGCAATCATTCCGTTCTGTAGAGCAGGACCCAGTAAAGGAGTTCCAGAGAAATTTCGTGGCCGGTGGTCTATCCATCCATTCCACAAAAATCCAGAGCTCGTTGAATGGCTCCGCATTGGTATTGCTGCCGGTCGTTATGAGCCTATGCTCCACGGCTATTATCATGACGAGCAGAATGGCCAACGGGAATTTGCGGGCGGAGCTAACTTGGCGCAAAAGGTAACCGAGGGGCGAAAGTATTTAGAAGATATACTTGGTGCACAGGTTCGCGTCTTTGTCCCGCCGCATAACGCAATCGGGCGGAAGGGGTTGCATGCAATCGCAAGAGAAGGTCTCCATCTCGGTGGCATAGCAGGAGTCCGAGCTGGATGGTCTCTCTTCTCGGGGGCCACATGGGCGACGTGGCTGCGTCTTCGTAAATGGCGAGACAATGGCGGCGCTGGCATTCCCTGGGTGCTCGATCTGGGAGATCACCGGGAAATAGCCGGCACTCCCATCACGCCGTTATCAAGTCTGCAGGAAAGCGAAGTCATTTTTGATCAAGCAAGACAGGTGGATGGCATCTTCTGTGCTGCCACTCACTATTGGGAACTTGATAAACCGAGTCGGCATCCTGATGCTCAAACTGTGGGTCAGCACCTTCGACGACTCGTTGACCGAGCAGTCTCTGATTCTCGCATCATGTGGCGCTCGGTCGGTGAGATTCTTTCAACCTCCTCTTAGGGTATCCAATGGACATCTTCCTTTTGGAAAAGCTCTTAAAATGCCCTTTGTGTGCGCATGAGTTGTCACATCGAGATTCTGCCTTCTCTTGCAGGAACAATCATTTCTTTCGAAGTCAAGGCAACCTCATAGATTTTTCCGTAGCATGCGACCTCAATGAAATTCAGGAATGGTCGAAAAAATCTTTCGAGGCTGAATGGTGTCACTATTACCCTCGCTTAGGTTGGCAATCCCGCGAGTTGACTCGTGAGACAGAGATGTTTCTCACATACACAAGGGCCATGCCCAATTTCTTTTACAACAAGATAGTGGTTGATGCCGGGTGCGGAAACGGCAGGTACATCAATGTAGTCAATACCATGTGTTCGCCTACCCCTAAGCTAGTGATAGGTATTGAACTATCAGATAATGCTTTTCTTGCATCGAGGAATTGTTCAGGATTCGAGAACGTGGTGATCCTTAAAATGAATTTGAATCACCTTCCAAAGATACTTAGAGAACCTGTGGATTACATTTACAGCATCGGTGTGTTGCACCACACACCTGATGCGGCAGGAGCATTTCGCAATCTCGCACAGTGCACCAGTGTGAACGGCTTCTTATCTTTATTTTTATACGGTAAGGGAAATCCAATTCTATATAACGTCAATTCATATTTACGGAACAAACTGTTTAGCAAATGGCCTCACAGGGTGGTCTACTGGTGTTGCGCTCTTGTGGCTCTTCCATGCCAGATATTCAGAGTCAAACTAGTGGGAGGGTGGCTCAGTGACATGGCCAATCGTCTGATCTTTGTTTCCTCGAACGTACATAACATGTTTGATGCGTACACTGCTGGGTGGACCTCCTTCCATGACAGAAATGAGGTAGAGCAATGGTACCGTAGCAACGAATATGACTGCGTTGTGGTCTCACAAAACAACGATACGTCCTTGTTTTGTATAGGAAGAAGACTTGGCTAGGAATACACGTAGAGCCAAGATGAACAGCCGCTAGTTCTCCTTGGCCAGTGTCTGCTTGACGGCGACCCTACGGGTCACAATCATCGATGAAAGTAACAATTCGACGAGTCATTACTCGATTCCAGGTCACATAGTGGTCAGAGATAGAAAGCCTCTCACGATCACCTCCTCAGATTAATCGAGCGAGCAAAAGTCGAGTTTTGGGTGCACCGGCAACCGGTCGAATCCATCTTGAACAGAAACGCTAGTACTCCCTCTTATACAAGGCGCCTCGGTGGCACTCAAAGCTTTGCTCTTTTCTGGAGGTGATTAAATGAAATCGGACCTATTGGATGGCGATTCTCAGTACTATCAAATGCTGGCAACTCGCGCCAGACAACAGTACAACGAATCGTATGCAGCAGGGTACCGGGAATCCGATGGCCGGTGGATCAATGCTCCCACACATACGGAACTCAACGAGTTTGTAACCGAAGTCAGTATGTCGTTTGGTCGTCCAATTGCTGTGCTGGACCTTGGATGTGGGACCGGCCGCTATTTTCACTGCCTGAGGAATCTCAGAAGCTTAACAGGCGTAGATATTTCGCCTGATATGCTGCGTCTAGCGCGACATCCAGTACGAGAAGGTGATGTTCTGTGCCCTCTCACCTTGGTGTGCGGCAACATCGCTGACGTTAGGTTCGCTGATAAATCGTTTGATTTGATCTATTCCATGGGTGTGTTCGGACATTTTTTGCCTCTGGATGCGTATATCCTAGAGAAGGTTGAGCGCATGCTGAAGGGAGGTGGCATGTTCGTGTTTACGGTTGTTGACAAGAATTCACCCAGAACGACAAGCTGGAAAAGAAGGGCGGCAGAGACTGTTCTTCCGATGTTGCCGAGGTCACTTAAACGAAACGTACAGGCCCGACTGCGTTCATTCTGTGTGAGCGAGGATGAACTCCGATCGCTCATTACCCGGGCGCAACTCTTTACAAATACTATCAAGAGAAGAGGCTTCGCCAGTCTAGTTGAGATTGTGTGTGTGGTCAGTAAGGATTAAACCGTTTCCGCTCTCATTTGTTCACTCACTGCTCCCTGCCCTCCCTGGTCAATAATTTTAAGGTAATCATGTGTGGCTTTCTTGCGGTGCTCCAGGATTCGCGCGTTTTCGAACGTGATGCAGCACGAGCAGTTGTGGGGACTCTCGCTCACAGGGGACCGGACGGCTCCGGTGAGTGGCGTGACCGCCACGTGATGCTGTTTCACCGACGGTTGTCGATCATCGATCTCGCTATGGGTCAACAGCCAATGCTGAGCAACGATGGCCGATACGTCTTGGTCTACAACGGCGAGATCTACAACTATAACGAACTGCGTGACGAACTTCGTCGGGATGGGGCTCAATTTCGGACGCAGTCCGACACAGAAGTATTGTTGGAAGGGTTTTGCCGCTGGGGGCGGGCCGTCGTCGATCGCCTGAACGGCATGTTTGCGTTTGTCATTTGGGATCGTCAGAAATCCATGGCCTTCGCGGCTCGGGATCGACTGGGAATCAAGCCACTCTGTTGGGCAGTCTCCAAAGGAGCCCTCATCGTCTCCTCGACGCTTGAATCTTTCAAAGCACTCGACGGTTTTGGTCAAGTGGACCCGGTCGCCGTACGAGATCTTCTGGCGTTTGATTATATTCCATCACCCCGCACGATTCTCCGGGATGTCTATAAGCTTGAGCCGGGATGCCGGTTTCACTGGCGTATGGGAGAGGAGTCCCCTCGCATCGAACGGTATTGGAGCCCTCCCTGCGTCGACAATAAGGCTGATGTTCCGAACGAAAACGAACTAGAAAGTCTCCTGCAGAAAGCCGTCAGGCGTCAGATGATCAGCGATGTGCCGATCGGCGTCTTCCTCTCCGGAGGCATCGACTCATCGTTGTTGGTGGCGTTGATGGCTCGTGAAAGCGAGAAACCGGTCCGCTCGTTCTCAATTGCCTTTAAGGATGCGGAAGCCGATGAATCCACGATCGCAGGGCTTGTCGCAAGACAGTTCGGCACCGACCACACGGTGCTCCCGGCTGAAGATCTAGGACCCGAAGTCCTGCTGGACTTGCTCGGTAGGCTGGATGAACCTTTCGCTGATCCTGCTCTTGTGCCGACGTATGCATTGGCGAAGATGACGGCCGGACACGTGAAGGTCGCGCTGTCAGGCGACGGTGGCGATGAGGTATTCGGGGGGTATCCAAAATACCTGCTGGGTAATGATCGCCCTTGGCACATTCCTGGTCACCGCATCCTCGATGCATCACTTCGAGCGATTAATTGGCGGCCACGGGGAATGTCCCATCTCTACTGGCGAACGTTGACTCCTCAAGACCGCATTCGTTGGTCCTGGGTCCGCTATGGGGATTTTCCAGTATTCCGGAAAGATCTCCGGCAAGTCCTGTCTGCTCACCACCATGAACTAGCACGGATATCCGAGTACTTTGAACCCTGGGATCGGCGGGCCAGGCGATATAGTCCAGGGATTGATATGGATGTCCTCATGCGGGCGGACCTAGAAACGTACCTCAGCGAGAATTGCCTCGTAAAAACCGACCGCGCCAGCATGCTGGCGTCGCTCGAAGTGCGGGTTCCGTATCTCGATGAGGTGTTGTTGGATCGTATCCTTCCGCTCCATGCGAACAGAAAGATCGTCGATGGAACCTTAAAGGCCTTGCTCATGCCGATTGCGCGGCGACTCTTGCCGAGACAGGTGTGGGACCGGCCGAAACATGGATTTCACGTTCCCCTTGATCGATTTCTTTCCGGGATGTGGAGACCGGCAGTGGAAGCGGCACTGGATTGGGGAGAGACCCATATTGATCTGTTCGATTATCGATACCTTCGCCGGCTTCATGCACGGAACGTCGCGACGGGCGGGATTGGGCGGGAACTGTGGAACCCGTTTGTCTTTTTGAGCTGGGCAATGGCGCGCTCGCGGTCCCTATGAAGATCGCATTCCTGAATGACAGGATTTATGGCTATGCCAGTGCCGCCACTTCGGCCGTTGGGGGCAGCGAACGGCAACAATGGCTCCTTGCGAGTGCGTTGGCGTCATCCGGCTGGTTAGTGCATGTCGGAATTCGTCATGGACTCCAACCGGGGGCACGTCAGATGATCGAGAGAGTCGAGTTTCATGGCATCAAACAAGGTCAGTGTCTGCTCGACTGGTATCGATTCTTATCAGTAGCGCGGCCTAACTGGCTCTATTGGCGGGGAGCCACTCATTTGTTAGGCCCGCTGGTTGAAATTGCCCGGTCTCTCCGAATCCGGACCATCTTTGCCGCCGCCTTTGACACCGACGTGCGGCCACGCTCAGCTCTGACCTGGCGCAAAAAGTGTTGGCCCCTCTACGCCTGGGGACTATCCAGGGCGGACCGACTGTTCGTGCAACACGGAGGGCAATTGGAGGCACTACCTTCACGATGGCAGCCAAAGGCTCGCGTGATCCGCAGTATTTCAGCGACGCACGGGAGTTGCCAATCACATGCTTCACGTGAACCGTATGTGGCATGGGTCGGAATGTTGCGCCAACCAAAACGACCGGATCTCCTGGCCGAGATAGCGGAGCGATCACCGGATCTCAAGTATCTGGTGTGCGGTGGACCTTCGAGCCATCGGTCACCGCAGGGCTACAGCCAAAGGATCATCGAACGATTTCATGGATGTCAGAATATCGACTTTCGCGGCCAGGTGGCGCCGAGGGAAGCGGAGCGAGTCATTGCTGAAGCCGCGGCACTACTGTGCACCTCTGATGAAGAAGGCTTTCCGAATACCTTTCTGCAAGCTTGGAGCCATGGTACGCCGGTGGTGACTTTGCAGGTAGATCCCGACTCTACCATCAAACGGTTTGATTTGGGAGCTGTCACCGGTACCGGTGACACAGCGGTCGAGCGGTTGAAGGGGTTGCTGAAATCACCTGAAGAACGTGAGGGTATTGCGGCCAGAGCCTGTGAGTACATTGCCGCTCACCATGGTGAAGACGTCGTGGTCAAGGCCGTTGAACAAGCGGTCAGTCCGGTCGTCTTCTCCGCAACGGTCGCGTATTAACCCGCATTATTCATGACGGTTCGTGGCGAAATCGCGCAGTCGCGTGGCGAGACGAGCACGTGGAGTCGTGAAGGCACGAAGCATACTTGCGGATTGCGCATGTTGAGGGGCGCACGGCGCGATGAATAATGAGCGCCATGTCTGTGCGCGCCGCCGAGTCGGTGAGGCGGCCGGAGCGACTGAGCGGCGAGCCCGCTCGCCTGCATGCCGCGAAACCTGCATGCAGGTGCGTCGCTCCCGCGCTTGCGAGGTCGAGCGCCATCCAATTGATCTGGCGCGAGAGTAAGGCACCACAACTGGCTTCTGACTCTCTGGCCGTTTGATTTGCGCGATTGCACCAGAAGCGTTCATGAATAATGCGGGTTAAGCCCGCCTGATGTGCACTTCACAGGTCAGATTTAAACCATAGCTCTCGATGCGAAAGTTTCTCCAGAAGCAACTGCATTGGGTGAAGGATCTATGGCTTATTTGTGGCATGACGCTGTTGCTGTTTCTGTCGATGGAAGCACTGACCTCGATCTTGTTCCACTTTAAGGACAGTTCGGCCAAAGTAGTGGTAGATCATAGATCTACGGCCGACACTTATTCCCATGCCGAGTGGCCCATCGTCTATTACAAAGAGCTGACAGATTCATCAAGGGCACAATGGGCATCCTATGTCTATTGGAAGCGGGCACCATTTCGAGGCCAATACATCAATGTCGATAAGGAAGGAAACCGTGTGTCATGGTCCGCTGACGTCCCTGTTCCAAGGAGCAACAATGACGTGAACATCCTGATGCTCGGCGGCTCGACGGTGTGGGGTCTTGGGTCACGAGATGACTTTACGATTCCCTCGTTACTCGCAAAGAAGCTCGCGGAAGCGGGGGTTCGAGCCCAAGTTACCAATCTTGGACAAATCGGGTATGTCAGCACCCAGGAAGTGACTGCGCTCCTGCTTGAGGTTCAAAAAGGAAATGTCCCGGATATCGTCATTTTTTACAATGGATTCAACGACATATTCTCAGCATATCAACAGGGTAAGGCTGGATTGCCTCAAAACGAATTCCACCGTGTTCAAGAGTTTAACTCACTAAAAATGCCGAAGGCTGCGACGCTCCGCTGGGAAATAGTCGCTAAGGATTTATCGACTGTGCGCGCGGCCAAGGCGCTGCTTCACCGCGTAGGCGCCATGAAGAGCGCCCAAGCTTCTGT
>DAISKX010000084.1:0-9678 GCA_036820725.1 Nitrospiraceae bacterium | reverse complement strand
AATCTTTCAAATAAGCCGATCTCCATGGAGTACACCCCGTGAGTTGCAAAATAAGAATGATTGCCAGCAACGCAGGTATATTCAATTTGAGTCTATCCACGTCTTCGCGAGTCGAATGGACTCCGCAATGGCAAGTTCTTCCGTGGGTGCGGGTATTTCACCGAGAATTTGATGTTCTATCCACTTACCGGCATCGTAATGGCAGATTCTCGCTTCCTTTGCCCATCCTACCGGTCGAAGTGGATAGACTTTGGTTCTGATGGTTAGCCCACGGTACACAATTTCCATTGTGAGACCTCCTTCGTGATAAGGGTATTGTACGCAAAAGTACCGATGACAGCAAATGGAAGACCCTGGTCCATTGCAGAACTCACCATTTCTCACATGTGGGCGATCGCCGGCCGGGTCGAAGTCTTGGAGCGCAAGGGGCTCCTCTCCAAGCAGGAAGTGCGGGACACCATCACCGAGCTTCGCCGGATGACTCCGCAAGCCCAGCAGGCCACCCCCGCCATTGGAAGCCATTCCGGAACCGTACCTCATGCGGGATACGGAAGACCGCGTCCTTCAGGGACTTCTGGACCTGCTCAATGTGAACGGCCTCAGTGCCCAGCAAGCCCGCTCGCTCCTCGGCAAGCTGCATCTGTTGATCGACTTCGGCGAGCAACTGGGGAAGAAGGCGACCCACTAGCACTAGCCCCTACCTTTGCGGACTGTCCTCCAAACGCGCGCCGGGCGTATCGTCATGGTATGCCGACGCTGACCCGCCAGAGCTTTCACCTTCGGACTTTTCGCCGCGTACCGGTGCAGGGCGAGATAGAGTTTCTCAATGACTCGCTGCATGGAACCGGCCGGGTCTGGAATGTCTCTGTGAGCGGCTGCCGAGTGGATGGTAGTCGGGACTTGAAACGCGGCACCGCGCTCTCGCTCGTCCTCAGGTTTCCAAACGACAAGCAAGCCATCGTTGTGGACACCGCTGTCATAGCCTGGACCCGTGGCCGTGAGGTCGGCCTGCGCTTCAATGACATCGACGCCTCGCACGCCGCACGTCTGCAGCACATCATTCGGAGTCATCACCCTGAGGATCTCTGATGTCTCGACTCCTCTCCGCTGTGGTCGTCCTTTCCATCTTTGTGTGGACCGCACCCGCCTTCGCCGAAAAGCCCGCAGGTGAGCGCAATCCTGGTGTCGTCACTGGGATCGAAGGCACCGTCACGGCACTGAACGGACCGGCCTCTCACCCACGACCCCTGCGAGGAGGCGACGTCCTGCAGCCAGGAGACGAAGTCCGCGGAACTGTCAGCAGCCGCATCGAGGTGCTCTGGAACTCACGCGCCGTCTTCTCCTTGCATGGAGAGAGTGGACTTCGACTGCTCGAGCCTGTTGGCGGACAGATGCTGGTGCAGCTCCTCACGGGACAAGCCCGTATAGCCTATTCGTATAATGAAGGGCGTCCCTCCGACACCATGGCGATCATCCTGCCGGATGCGCGCGTGATCATGCGCGGAGGGATTCTCGAGGTCAGCGTCACTTCGTCGGGCGAGATTATCCGGATGGTGGAAGGGCAGACCAGTATTGAACCGGTATCCGGACCAGCCAAACCCGTGCTGCTCAAGGCCGGCCAGGAAGTTGAGCTGAGGGCGGGCAGTGCAGGCGTACCCCATCCCTCGACAGCAACGATGCAGCCCAGTCTGGTCGCGATGGAACACCATCGGGCCGTGCCATCCTCGACCGTGCAGCATCTCGCACAGACCCATGTCGCGCATGCGCTCGAACTCGAAGAGCGGCTCCGACGCGCGACCAAAGATCCACAGGACGAAGTGGCTGCAACTGATGAGGCGAAGGGTGTCATTCTCTCAACCAGCCTGGGACTCCCTGTCGCTTCCTTGTCAGGGGCAACAAGCAACCCGCTGGTCAGCGCGACCGCACCGATCAATCCAGGCAGTCTCGTCGCGCCTCCTCTCCAGACTCCACCAGTGACGACGCCTCCGACGCCCAGCATCGTGACGTTGGGCCCGGTGCAAGCCGGGGGCATCAATACGTCAGCCCTCTTACAAAACACGCTGAAGAATATCCTGAAGAAGTAACAGCCTGCTGGCGGTAGGCGGATAGTGACAGACCTCGGCTATAGCGACCCCTACCCCCTCCTACGATCCTACCGACAACGTGGACTCCTCAACCCCCACCCGCGCAAGCAGGTCACCTGCGCGGTGACGTTGTCGTGTGACGGATTGGTTGGACAGGGGCAGGTGCTGGATCTCTCGGTGCCGGGTTGCCTGTTGGAAACGGGACTCCCCCTGAAGCACGGACAGTTTCTGCAGTTACGATTGACCTTGTCGAATGGTCAGCCGCCTTTCCGGGTGGCCCTGGCGGTGATTCGGTGGCTCAATGGTACGAAGGCTGGAGTGGAGTTTATTCGCATGTCAGAGGACGAGCAGATGCGTCTGCGCTCGTCCGTGGGGTTTGTGGACCGGCGTCCTGTCACCAGTCGGTCCTGGAGCGAGAAAGTGATGTGGACCGGCATCTCCGGGATCTAGCACGAACACGCTTCATCAGGAGCTACGATGTCGATGTTTGATGCAGAAGGGTACTTACGGCGGGCGCAGAATGCCGAAAAGGTGACCGATGAACGAGTGAGAGACCTCTCCAAATGCCTGGAAGCACTCATCAAGGTCGTCAAGGAGATGGAGAAGAAGACACGCGCGGTGAGTCCTGCGACAGGACAATAAGGTTCTGATATGTACGCCATCACCCGCATCGATACCGAGTCGAACGGGACACGCGCCTGGACCGTTACGGTCCAACGGCGCGGTCGGATCCATCATCGCTACTTTACGGATGGCGTGCACGGAGGGAAGCGCCAGGCCCTCCGAGCGGCCATCGCGTACCGGGATCAACTACTCACCACCTTGCGACCGCTTTCCCGTCGCGCCTTCTGTTCGATTAAGAAAAAGAACAATCGGTCTGGGGTCGTCGGGGTCACGCGCCTCTCGAGGGTGCAACGGAAAGGAGGCCGCACCTGGCAGGCGGACTGTTGGGTGGCCGTGTGGCCCATCGACGGCAAGCGATCCCAGCAGAAGAAGTTCTCCGTCAAGAAGTATGGGGAGCAGGGCGCCTTCGTGTTGGCCGTGAAGGCGAGACGGACGGCTCTGAGAATGCTCCAGGGGCCTATAGGGCAGTCACATCCCGAGAGTCGATCGATCTGAAGGTTTGGTGAATGTCCCTTGTGTGATTAGTGCGGCACTGTCAGCGGTCCGACCCATTCGCCGACCACGAGATCCTCAAGGGACCGGACCCACTCACTTCCGCTCACGAACAGCATCAGAGGACCGTTCCCATCCCGACCAAGTTCGACAATGATCGGATGCAGTTCATGCCAGGCTCCGGCTTTGCTCCGAAAGACTGCATGCCGGAGCCAGTACCAGCCCGGAACGGTAGGGGTCTCTGCGGTCCACATACTGGCCTGTTCTGTGAGGGGCAGCGGGATCATGCGCATTGACTCATGGGGACGGCAGGCGGCGTGGGAGAGGCAGGGCCTGTCAGCAGGATGGCCTGGATCTTATTCAGCAACTCGCTCGCGGCGCACGGGCGTTGAAGGAGTGGGAATCGCCATAACGTCGCCCCCAGCCGTTGCCTGCTCACCTTCCAGGCCGGTGTGGGGGACGTGATCAGGATGTGGCTCGAGGGGCGCATCACGCGAATCATGGCCACCATCTTGTTGCCATACTGGCTCGGGGACATGCCGTTGATGCAGGTGTGTGGCTCTAGGGGGATATCGAGCAGTACGAGATGGATCGGCCTGGGATACAGTTCGCATAGATACTGTGCTTCGAGACGGTCAATGGCTGTCAGCACCTCATAGCCCGCTTGGATGAGCGGCATGACGCAGTCCGCCAGCACATCTCGATCCTCATCGATCACGAGGACAACGGGTTTCAGGAGGGGTCCGGTTTGGGCGGTCGGCTCTGTCATATTCCTGTGCCTCTTATTACTGGTCAGGACTCCTTATCGGCAGGTTGCTGGGGAAAGTTCACTGAGTCAGACGGACTGTCCCGTAAACGCTTCCCATCCCAGTGGCACGACATCCTCGTCCCAGTCGGGCGCAATCATGGACACCTGAGACGCCCCCTGACGAAGGTAACCATTGTGGCGGGGAAGAGGATTGTCTTCGTGTCCACACTCCGCACAATGCCAGCCCTTCATCCACATCAACCCCGTCTCGTCTGGATCGACAAACTCCGCTTCTCTCATCGGTCCGTGACATCGTGAGCAGGTCATGGTGCTCCTCCTGGTGCGCTCCGTTCACTAAGTGTAGCGGAGGAATGATCGTGCGACGGTCCCCAAACGCAGTACCTCGGCGGAGGGATGGCGTCATCGAAGCAGCAAAGGTGTTCAGGCAGCAGAATGGCGAGGGACGCCTCTGTCAGCGGGGCCAGTTATGTTGGCTTTGCTCGGTCACTCCAACGGGTCGGTCTCGTGAACAACCCCAAGGCGGCCACGCCACAAATGACAAGCAGAAAGACTAGGCTTGCCAACAGGAAAATCCAGCCCTTCATTTCATGCATGGCTGTCATGGTGTGTGTCGGTGCGGCGTGGGATGACGCTGGGAGGGCGCGGGCGTAGACATCAGCCTATCGTACCGTATCGCTGGCTTCATGCCAGCAAAACATGAATCCAAGCAGTGCCATTCCGGTTCAGAACGGCCTAGCCCAATTCGCCCTCAGACATTCACTATAATAGAGGGGAATTCCCAGGTGCTCTCCACGCTGCTCGATCGTATGGTAAGCGATGGACCTCCCACTGCCCGCGAAGCTGCGTCACCAAGCCCGGCCCTTCGATGATTCCGAGTGGGGGTCTTCGAACTCAAGCATGACGGCGTTCGCGCCTTGGCTGTACTTGAGAAGGGAAGAATGAGATTTGTGTCTCGCAATGGTTGCCCGATACATGGCTTTGGACTCCTGGCTCATGAGGTTAGCCGGGTAGTTCGGGCGGAGAGTGCCATTCTGGACGGCGAGATCGCCGTGCCCCATAAGACGGGACGGACGCTCTTTGCCAGACGGATGGAGCATCGGGAGGAGGCTCGCTTCTATGCGTTTGATCTCCACTGGCTCAATGGTCAAGACTTACGAGCCCTGCCATTACTCACCCGTAAGCAGCACCTGAAGGTTCTTCTGCGCCGACGTTCTTCCTGGCTGATCTATGTGAAGCACGTGATGGAGCATGGCAGGACCCTGTTTCAACTGGCCTGCCGGGAGGATCTTGCGGGCATCATCGCCAAGCGAGCCGATCATCCGTACCCATCGGCCGAGAAGAAACCGCTCTGGATTAAGATCAAGAATCCCAACTACAGTTAAAGAGAGGTGGACGATGACAGAAGTCTATTGCCGCAACTGTGAGGAATTCACGCCACTCGCGGTTGAGGACATGCAGAAACAGGCGGACAAAGAGATCGTGGCAGGATCGTTAGTGTGTCCGCAGTGTGACTCCATCCTGCTGACCCTCAAAGTCGAGGAGGAAGGGATTTATACCTTCCAAAAGGTCGCTGCACTCGAAGTGCCCCGTGCTCTCCCCGAGGAGGGAGGGGGTATGCAGACTCCTCCTGATCCTAGCCAGCCCCGCGAAGGCCCTCCACTAAGGCTTGTACCGTGAGCGGGGCATTGTCCTCTGACCGGTTATTCACGAGCACATAGGATCGCCGGTTTTGCGCGATGGCGTTCCGCAGCAGGTCCACCTTCTCCCGCCGCATCTCCGGGAGTTCTTCCACAATCTTTCTATACGACGCATTAACCCCCTACCTTTATGGCAAGAGCACAGTTCCGGCAGCAGATTGTATTTTGTGGGAATGTGCGCTGAGGGGATTGCTCGCGGTCACAGAGGGAGATACGCCCCAGTGACCTTCCTATCAGGAACTAGAATAGATCGTCAGGCAGGTGCTGAGGGATAGTCCTTTGCCCCGGCAATGAGAGATATCGATTGTCGTGCTTCAAACTCTCGGGTGAGCCTTTCGTCGCACAGCTTGATAGCAAGCTCTTCTGGACCACGTTTGAAGCCGGCGGAGAGACCGAACGTCTCGGGGAAGATCATCATGGGGCGTTGCTGCTGAGTCATGTTTGCGATATTGTCGTCCAAGAAATCGATGTCCCAAAAAAAGAGACTGATTACCCTTCGAAAGAGCACGCGCTGAATCCCATACTGTTCCACCAGTATCCCCGCCGGCTGCTCATTGAACTCCTGGCAGAACGTCTCTAAGCACTCGTAGAGCAGTAACCAGTGATATTTGCTGACTTCGTGGAGGCCGCAGTCGTTCAGCGCCTTCTGCAGATCCAGCAAATGTTGTTTCGCCTCGGGTCCTGAGAAGAATCTCGCGCTTCGGGGCATGCCGGCACACAACCAATCTTCCTGGTCTCGCGGATCGTCAAAACTGAGATAGCGTTCCACGGTCTCGTCGATGGCATGGTTTACGAGGTCGACAAAAATGGGGTCTGGCTTGGTGGGAAAGCGGATCATACGGCATCTCCTGCAACTGGGCTCATGCATCAGGACCAAGCCTAGTCATCCCTGTCTTCTTGCACCGGAGGCAGCCCCAGTCTTTCAAGTCGGGGCCTGAGCAGCCGACCGGGTGTCTATCGATCTCGTCTATGGGGTCGCGAGGCCCGTGGTTGGCAGGTATTCCCACCTGTGATTGTGTGGACGCAACACTGCGTGATGGGAATGTAAGAGTTCGACAAGCGTCCTATCAAGCTCCGTGCGAATGGGATACGAACAGAGCCCGATCACATCGCTGCCTGTGATGGTCTGATGGATGATGTGCTCATAGCGCAGGAAGTCGGTCCACTCCTGATCCGTCGTGACCCAGCTAAGATTGCCGCAGGCCCGGATACCGGTGAATCCTTGATTGCGCGCACGCTGAAACATTTCCTGGCTGCGTGCCACCGTCCCGGGACCGCTGAAGACCCCATGGTCGAAATACCACTCGCGGCAGGATATAAATTCCAGCTGACCACACGCCAGATATGGCGTGATATCGATCGAGAGCTTTTCAAACTCGTATCTGGCCAGGGTTTCGGTGCACGGTGGGGTCGTCAGCCATAGGCAGTATTCATTGTGTTGTAAACCAGCTGCGCAGTAGGCCGCGTGCGTTTCCATCCAGTCGCGCAGATGTCGATAAAAATGCACGATGTGACTTCCCGAGGCGAGGGCTCCGGTATTGGGAAGGCCTGATGGTCGCATGGCCATCAGTCTACCCGACTACCTGTATGCGAGCAATAATTTAACACTAGGCCTCACTACGTGCATTTTTCTTAGTAGCACTAGGCCAATCGACCTCACTGTACTTGCATCACTTCATTCTCCCACATCTAATCCCAAGCCGCATGAGTTCGAAGATGGAAGGACCGGTCGGCCCGATTGTCGGAAATAGCGTCATCTCGTCCATAAGGCAAGCACAGTTGTTCGGTCGTGCTGCGGGGGATCATAGCGCGCCGTCGTCTGGCATTCCTATCAGGCGGCTGTTCGATGGGACCGGTATGGACCTCAAAGTTCTGAAGGTCATCTTCGGGCTGGGCGGTTGAGCCATTCGACGGTAAAGCACCAACCGCTAGCACGCCGGCCTGACCCACGCTTTCCACTCTCCCTATGGTCCCTATAGGCGCATCCCAGCGAGCGGTGATCACGCGCACAACTACGCCTATCTGTAGGTCAGACTTGATCATGAGAAGGGGGATCGTGTAGCTTGCGCTACCTCAATTGTTAACGATTATTGGCTGTGTGCCTGTGCATAACCAACTGTGGCCGGTTGTACCCATTTAAAACGATCTGTATACGTACTAGGACGCATGACAAAATAGCATGGACGGAATAGAGTGGGGGTATGAATAGAAAATCAAAAGAGTCAAGCCGCAATATATGGGGGTACGACTTCATTAGGGTTCTATTGCCCAAAAATTAGGCAATGTGAGAGTCGAGGCGTTCTGAGCGGATTATGGGGCGAAGGGTGAGGCTTATCCACAGACTTATCCCCAAAACTTGTGCACCGCACACTGCGCTCAGTTCGTTCTTTTGTTGCTTTGCATTCTCTTATACGCATGCGAGGGTTTCGCAGCGAACTTTACCGGACAAGTGGTCGGCGTGATCGACGGAGATACGATCCAGGTCCTGTACGAAGGAAAGATTGAAGCCATGTGCCTTGATCGCGTCGATTATCCCGAACAGAATCGAGTATTGTGGAGGCGGGCAAAAGCATTCACCTCGAGCGAAACCATGGGCAAAGAGGTGACGGTACAGGCCACATGCCGGGATCAAAGCGGTCGCATGTTTGCACAAGTGATGTTACCAGACGGCAGGATTCTGAACAGGGAACTGCTCGGAGCGGGATGGTGTTCAGCACCATTAACACGATAGGAAGAATCTCAAGGAGGGTTCGTATGAAGAGGCTGCGGTATCTCTGTCTGCTCGGTGTGTTGTCGCTATGCCTCGGGGTCTTCTACGGGCCGGGAGTCCATCATCCGACCCTGCCTTCTGCTGTGTCCGGACCGGTTGAGCCACTTGATCTGAATTCAGCCACGGCTGATCAACTCAAGGCTCTTCCCGGTATCGGTGAGGCCTAGACCGACAAGATCATCACAGGCCGACCATATAAGCGGAAGGACGATTTGGTCCAGAAGAAGATTGTGCCACAAGCCACTTATGAGAAAATCAAGGATCGGGTCGTGGCTAAGCAGAAGTGAACGCGACCTACAAAACTTCTCCTTACTTCCACTGAATGTGCTGGAGCAAGATCGTTAGCCGCACCGCCGTCTTCGTCAACTGGATCTCTGCATCATACTTATGGTCGTGCAGGTATTGCTCTTTGGTGGGCGGGGACAGGATGCGACTTTGCACATGCAGCGAGCGAGGCTGTCGCTGGGCGGAGGAAATGACACAGCCGTCGACTAATTCAAACGTAAAGACCCGAACCCTCGCCATCTGCAGCGTATCGGTCGCCCATTCCTCTGGCCACTGGTGATACTCGCCGGTACTGCGATACGCATGAGCATCCTGCCTCCTCATCTGTTTGATGAGCCACGCCGCTGACCTGTTCACTTGTTGGTCAGTCGTGTGCGTCACACACCGCGCTGGTCCTGCCACAAAGTCCACCAAACAGTCATCCCATATGGCGTGAAGGTTTTCACGCGTGGGCTTCGTGGGACATTCTGTCTCTTCCTTGAAGAGCAGGAGGTTTCCCCCACGGTCATTCCTGGCATCTACCTTTGATGCCATGGCCGGATCGGTGATGATCTCCGGCCTGGGAAGACTGTCTTCCGTCGTGCGGTAGTACCCTGAAACCACATGCAAGGGTTGATGAAGGTCCTCCACGAGATGCAGGAGCCATCGAAGAGCCTGGAGCTTCGTAAACTCTGGCGTCTCAGTGTCGCTTTCTAAGATGTCGATGCAGCGATGAATCATGTGCACGATATCATTGGGGGTAGTAAATGGCAGGACCGGATCGTTGGGATCGCTGTGGACGACGTGGGGGTACTGAGCCGAGCCTACGGGAAGGTCGACAAAATGCCAGTTCCTGCTATCCGGATGCGCAGCCACGAAGGCCTGCGCCTCGAGCAGTTCGGCGGGCGTAAAGCCTGACACGATGGTGTGGGGATGGTTGACGAGGGGGCGAATCTCGTCCGGCCACATGGACAGCCA
>DAISKX010000083.1:0-9680 GCA_036820725.1 Nitrospiraceae bacterium | reverse complement strand
AGCCCTTCCCCCTATTTCTCGTCGGATCAGCTGGACGCCAAAGCCTTGCAAAATTTAATCAGAAAGCAGGAGACACAGATCAACAAATGCAATATGAAGGCGTCTTGTGACCATGCCTACTTCACACGGGCGCTTGCTGCCTTGTACGAAAATCAAGAAATGGCATTACGCTATTTTGAGAAAGTCATCACCGTGGCACCGAAAAGTCACCTGTCGACCTCAAGTAAGATCTGGATTCAGTTGCTGCAGCAAGGTAGTATTCCCCCCGATCAAACCTGGATGCAAGCTGTCCTGAGCGGACCTGCAATTGCACAAAATGCGATGGCACTCAATCAAGCCACCGAACGGGCGGTCCGTGATTTATTGGATAGGGAGCTTGTCATTCAAGGACTACGGTCTATGCAGGAGGTCGAGGCACAGTCGGTCGAGAGTCTGCATCGCGAACTGCAGGAGCAGGAAAAGAAGGTGGAAGCCTTAACTACCAAACGGGAGCCCTCTAAAGTTCTCGTAGAATCGGGAACCCTTCAATCCTTACAGCGCCAGGTCAGCGATCGAGACAGGAAGATCGAGGAACTATCCGGCCAATTGGAAGCCCTCAAACGGATCGACCAGGAAATGAGAGAAAAGATAAGGCCGATCAAACCACCGTCCAACGCGATACCGCCGTTGGTACCTGAACCTATCAAACCATAGGGGGAACATGGATCAAGAACGTATTCTCGTGGTTGATGATGACGAAGGTCTCTTGCATCTATTGAGAATGAGGCTGTCCGCAATGGGTCTCAATGTCACGCCATGCACAACTGGGCAGGACGCGCTCAATGCCGCCCGACGGGAAACGTTCGACATCGCGATCACCGACTTACGGTTACGGGGTGAAGATGGCTTGGATGTCACTGAGGAGCTACTGCGGACTCAGCCGGGCCTCCCCGTTATTATTCTGACCGCTCATGGCAGCATTCCCAATGCCGTGGAAGCAATGCAGCGGGGGGCATTCGGTTACCTTACCAAACCGTTCGATGATAAAGAGCTAAAGGCCACTATCGATAAAGCTCTCTCACAGCAGCGCATGAGTCGGGAAATTCAAAGGCTGAAGTCCCTGGTCAAAGAACTGTATGGACTGGAAAATGTGATCGCACGAAGCCCGGCCATGCAACGTCTCTTTCAGCAGATCGCCCAAGTTGCCGATTCCGATGCCACTATTCTTCTGTGTGGGGAGACCGGAACAGGGAAAGAGGTGTTGGCTCGTGTCATTCATACCAACAGCCGGCGAACCAAGCATCCCTTCGTCGCAATCAACTGTGCTGCAATCCCTGAAACGTTGTTTGAGAGTGAACTGTTTGGACACGTGCGAGGGGCCTTCACAAGCGCCGTTGCGCAGAAACGGGGATTCTTCCAGAGCGCCAATGGCGGCACTCTTTTCCTGGATGAGATCGCCGAAATGCCCCTCTCAATGCAAGTCAAGCTGCTTCGTGCAGTTCAAGAACGTGAAGTCCGTGAGGTTGGGGCAGATTATACGATGAAAGTAGACGTGCGCATCATCGCCGCCACCAACAAGGACTTGAATGAAGCGGTGAAGGCGGGAGATTTTCGGCACGATCTGTATTATCGTATTTCCGTGGTCCCGTTGACCATTCCGCCGCTTCGTGAACGCAAGGATGATATTCCATTTCTGGCACAGCACTTTATCAAGCAAAGTGCGCAGCGATCGAATAAGGATGTCCGAGGGTTTACTCCGGCGGCTATGCATCGACTCATGGTATATCCATGGCCAGGCAATGTACGCGAGCTGGAAAATGCAGTGGAGAAAGCCGTCGTCATGTCACGGCAGGATATGATTTCACCGGATCTACTTCCAGCGATCGGCGTGGCGCCTGACATCGCGATGAAACCGCTCACGGAAGCAAAAGAAGAATTTGAACGAACCTATTTGCGGAACGTGCTTCAGATGACAGGGGGCAATATATCCCGAGCCGCTCAATTCGCCGGGCGATATCGAGCGGACTTCTACAAAATGTTGAAAAAATATGGGTTGCATCCGTCAACCCTCAAGGCCAAATCCGAGCCAGAGGTAGAGGAGATTGCGGAAGAAGAGGACCTAAAGGAAGTGTGAGGCCGACCTGCCCATCGAACGAACGAATCGCTGACAACTCCCGAGTAAAACAATCTGATACCTTCAGTGCTGCTCATCATCGGTCTGATGAGCCATCATTCTCGTGGGTACTATTCGCCTCTGAGGAGTATATGCATAAGTTCTGAAGAGGGAACGACTCGTCTTAAGAGTTTCTAGCAATCTTCCCTTGGCTCAAGCGGTCGTTTGTCGTTGGAATCATCATACAACTACACATTGGGGGAACAATTGCAAGCATCTCGACCGTGTCAAGCGCATGCGGAGTCTTGATGTTTACCGATTCACATCGGAGGGAAAAGGAACACGTTCGTCTATCTCCCCAATTACGACAATTCCTTCATTCCAATAGACCCCGCGACCTAACGGCTCCATTCGCCCATGGACAAATTGTTCCAGGCGTTTTTGTTCCAGGTGAGACGTGCGAATAAATTCCAGCCCGACTTTGAACCCATCGACCCATCGCACGGCGGCTAAAGGTATGTGGAGTGGCGTCTGTAAGTCTGGCAGGAAAATGCGTAACTGCACGTAGCTACCCGTTTTCAATGTGTCGGTTCCTTCCAGCAAACATCCTGGCAGTGACAAATCTAGAATACGTCCTTCCCCCACGCCATCATCGCCAGCAAACACCACGGAACAAGAAACCGAGATACGCTGGCTGTAACGTGTTCTCATCTTGCCTCCTTTGGTTCCCAACCATTGAGGAACATGCGATTCACATCAATAGGTTGGAGGCATCATAGCGACCATGTAAATCATTCTGTATTCCCTGAAAAGGTTACTCCAAAGGGGGGGCGAGGGATTCGCCCAACCTCTCGTTTAGAGCCGCTGAATTCTTCTGAGACAACCGGAAATCACTGGGTTAAGAGGACCAAATCGATAAGCTTCATACAAGCACACTTGCCACAGGCATGGATGAAAGAAGGAGAACGAGAAGGGTGGCCAGTATCACAGCTTTGGATTGGCGGTGTCTGTTTTGCACTCCAATCGAGGCTATGGCGACAATAGCGAAGTGTTTGGACGGGCATCGTTGTATTTGACGCGTTATGTACCCATGCCGGTCACAGAAGCACGTTTAGAAAAAGGTTGCCCGGAATGTGAAGAACCTCCGCACCTCATACCTCATACGTAGTGGTTTGGGCAAATAGCTATGTTCTGAGCGCACTCTTGCAATTTTATCCGCGACGGTTCACCTTCATCTTATGATCTCATTGGGGCATCATGAGGCCTCGGGTCAGTCACCAGGGACATCTGAACAGAACAGGGATCGAAGTGAGGAGGTGCTGCGGTGGAGCACATTTCCGTCCTGGAAATATTTCATCTGGCTATATATGTTCGCCGCGATGGCCGGAATTCGCGGTCTCCTCCTTTTGCAGTCGGGAACGAACGGGGGGGAAGTTTGGCTTGGCGGCGCCGCTTTGTTGCTCGCATGCGTGGCGGCCTTGCGAAGATGGGCGCAGTATCTTCTCACATCACGTCGGGTGATCGTGAAGAATGGATATACAGGCCATGAGATTCAAACCTTACCGCTTGACCAGATTGCCGGCGTTTTGATTGAGCAAGGACCGGTCGCCCATGTTCTCAATATCGGAACGGTCGTTCTCAGCACATATACAGGCGATGAGAGCATCACGTTGCGCGGCATTTCTGAACCGGAGATTCTGAAAAGACGTGTGGATGCACTCACGGCACATCGAATTGACCATAGAGCGGACGTATCATATCCACCGATGTGACGATCCTCGTCTGCTAACCGTAGGCGCAGGATCTGCGGCTCTCGTCACCATTGACCCTTCGTGGTGATGACTGTAGGCTGCTAACCTGCTAAGCTGCTGCGTTGAGCCGCGCCGACTTCCCGCTCGCGCATGCAGGCGGAAACAGAGCTCCGGCTGATACATAGAGTGGTTGTCGCCCGGGAGAAATCACCAGTTCTTAGCTGACTACGGCATCAGAAAATCATAAGGAGTCCATCATGACACCGGAAGAAAAAGTGGCGAAGATGACGAAGGCTATCAATCAGGCAATCAAGGTGATGGGGGATCGGTTCGGCTCAACCGAGGAAGATGTCGCGCGGGCCATCCAGGAATTGAAAGCATCCTTGCAGCCCGCGTTGTGATCGGCACCAAGACCGGCAGGAATCTACCCACATCTTCCCCAAGCGTTCAACTCGCCAGTGCATAATTGCTAAAGTGAAACCTTGGCGCATTTCCGACCAGCCGCTGGTTTGCGAATTGTTGAGCACTGAGCATTTGTGACCAGCTTCCCTCTCTCCGAAGGGTTAGCATAACAACCCTTTGATGCAGGCCTCCCCCATCAAAGGGTTGTCCACTTTGGTCGTATGCCGAAGTGCGCACCCACGGATTTCTCAGCAATCCCCTCGTTGGCATTTTGATACGGCTCGTCATGCTCCGGTCGAACAGGGTAAGTCCGACGTGATGCGCGACGAGACCGGCACTAAAGAGGCTTATGCTACTCAAGATCCAGGATAGACTAGGCCTAGGATACATCGCCGTTGACGACTGGGCCTCTTCCCACGAGCTTACGTCGTGGGAAGGTGTTCGCATTCCCATATGGCTGCGACGGTACTCTCGCTTATCCATTAAGCTCATCCTGCTGGGAGCGACAATCCTCATCTTCGTTCCCTGGACTCAAACCATAATGGTAGAGGGACAGCTGTCTGCCTATTCTCCCTATATACGGCCGCAGGATGTTGAAGCGATGATCGCCGGCCGCATTGCTGCGTGGCGGACCGGCGAAGGAATGAAGGTAAAGGCTGGAGATGAGATCTTGCAATTGGAGGATATTCATCCGGATTTCTTGGCTCCCCATCTACTGACGCTTCTCACCGACCGGCAAACCGCACTGACGCACGCACGGCACGCGTTGGCCCAGCGTGTTGAACAACTGCATCGTCGTATAGGTGAGTTGCGCAATGTGGCCAACGCCGCCGTTCCTTCTGCCGAAGCAACCATCCGAGAGTACGATCAGCGAGTGCATGCCGCTCGAGCAAAAGTCGAGGCGCGGCGCATTGGGGCGGACACTGCCGAACTGAATCTCCACCGCCACAAGATATTAGCGGCGCAGGGCCTGGAGTCACAACGCCGACTGGAACAGACAATCAATGAAGCCATCGGAACCAAATCTGAATTGCAAGCCGCCTACGCCGCCCTTCAGGCCGCAAAACAAGTTGTTTTAGCTACACGCTTTGGCCGGGACCAAATCAGCGCGGAGGTGCAGCAACGAGTGCTCGATGCGGAAGCCGGTCGCGATGAGGTGAGGGCTGAGGCGGCAAAAGCCGTGAGTGAATTGGCGGACATCAAACTTCTTTTGGCTAATGCCACCCAACGCCGGATCGCGACTCGCATACTTGCACCCATTGACGGCACTCTTGTGCGTATGGTCGATGTTGGGGTGGGTCAAACGGTTTTACCCGGGGACAAACTGGCACGAATTTCACCGGACAGTGCGGACCCGGCCATTGAAATGGTCGCAGAGGGTGCGGACGCGCCGCTCCTCAATGTCGGACGAAGAGTACGGATCATGTTTTATGGCATCCCCGCTCTGCCATTGTCCGCATGGCCAGAACTGATGGCCGGCACGTATGGCGGCATCATCCGCGTCATCGATCAAGTCGATGACGGTCGCGGGAATTTTCGCTTCTGGGTGATTCCCGATCCTGAAGAACGACCATGGCCGCTCCAGGAGAACACGCGACAGGGGATAAGAGCCATGGGATGGGTCGTTCTCAATCGTGTGCCTGCCTGGTATGAGCTATGGCGCCGATTCAATCGATTCCCGCCGGATTATCAGGAAGGTCAACCGGGGCTAATCGATACCTTGTTGCCACGTGGTGGCCGTGAGAGAAAATAGCGCGATGACAGGCCCTGACGGCGAGGCATAGAACCATCGCGTACACTCCTTCCTATCCCCCTTCCAGTGTGCTCGGGCATGTCTCTCCTTTTTCCGGGCACATGTGCGAGCTGACAACATGACATGCATGAAAGGGATACGTGAGCTGAATCTCAGCGGGTGGCCTGAAAAACCCAGCTCCGACCGGCGGAGCTTTAGCAGAATCATCCAACCGATTGTATGTTGCCGGTCAATCAAGTCTTCTTCGTTACGTATGGCGCACATGTACATGGGAACCCCTCAAGGGCATTCTCCTACTTTGTTGCGTACCTGCAGGTCTTCTACGCGGCATGCCCGGTTTAAGGCTCCTCTTCCGATATGGTCAGAATTGCACAGTTTCTGACAAGGCCACCTCCTACAATGAGTTGAATTTGGATTTGTCATGAAGGACGGATGGTTTGGAACAACGAACCAATAATTCCCCAGTGCATGTGGCCGCTCCTGCACCGAAACAGGTACGCGACCACGCCGCGACTTCCGTGAGGGTCGTAAACTAGAAGGAGTAGTACAATGAAGTCCATCATCATTAACGCAGGTTATGGATCCTTTTGTGTCAGTCACAAGGCGTTTCTTCGGTTGCGAGACCTCGGACAGCCTGAGGCCTTGAACGAAGCGGATAAAGGTGCGTACTGGCCGAAAGCGGCGGCCCCGAACGAGCCCAGCCTGAATCAGTGTGGCAAACTTATTCCGAGGGACGATGCTAAATTGGTGCAGGTGATAAAAGAGCTCGGCAATGAAGCAAATGGTCATGCGACGCAATTAAAGATAGTCGAGATTCCAGAAAATATTCTCTGGGTGATCGAGAAACGGGATGGTATAGAACACGTCAGCGAGCAACATCGGACCTGGGGCGAAGGTGAGGTTGTTCAAACGGGCCACGGGAGTTGAGACATGGATAACTTTTTCAGAGAGGTCATCACTACAGAGATGAATAGAAAATGGGAGTCGTAAACTGGCATAAGCTCCTGCCGTTCCAAATGCGACGCAATCCTATTGTCACCGTCCATTCTGTCGCGACTATGTGAAGAAGTCGGGGGCAGGCCCTCCTTCGAATTCCATCCCGCACGCTCCACCGCATTCTCTCGATCAGAAACTTCGTCAGGCTGAGCTACTTTGATCAGACAACTATATGGCAATGGACCATAGTGGACACACATTTGATTTGTGGAAAAGGGTGAAGCGATGCCGCACCTAGATTTGATCTCGGTCAGCAGTTGGGTTGTTGTCGGAGCCGCCTCACTGGCCGTGTTTTATATTGTGTCACTGTGGGGACTTCATCTCTGCAAATGGCGTCCGAGCAGGACGAGAACGGTTGATTTCTAATGAATGGGTCGGTGCTTCACTCGCTTATTGCAGTCCAATGGACCGACGGGCGGATACGTCTGGATTCGCTGCTCAGATTAATCAACGGCTTGAGCGAAGCCCTGCAACAAGATGTGGAGGTATTAAGCCAACTGGATCCATCTTCCCCATCCTACGACCAGGAAACACGGGAGCGGGTCGCCCCGACATTACGCCGTTTCACATTCGATCAGCGCATACGAGATGAATGCAGGACTCTTATTCGCTTATTGCAGTTCTGCGGAGAGGACCTTTCGCAATCGCATGGTATCGATACCGCTAACCAATTACAGGCCTTGGCGTCAATTGACGCAGCCATCGCATCTGCGGAACGCGGATAAGTTCAGCATTCCGTTTACCATAAGAATGAAGATGACGTGTTCTCACGGTCCACATCGTTGGAATGTGCAGAAAGTCACATGGGCTCGATGGTAACAGGGATAGCAAACGCGTGGAAGCAGCCGCAGTGACCTTTGTCGAGTCAGGTTCGGCTGTTCTCCCTGGCTCGAAGGCACCCCGGTGCCTCATTCAACATGAAGGGAGGTCAGGGTGCAAATACGAGGCGAAGACAGCGGCGACACCTTCAAAATTATCTGTCTATGCGACAAATCGAATGAGACATCCGGGTTGCCCAACGTGGTCATGTTGCCCTGGTCAGAATATGGGACACCGGCGTTGCGCATTCACTGCCCAAACTGCAATGAAACAAAGACGTACAAGTTGACCCATCTGCAAGGGTGGCAAGGTCAGGGATAGCGCTCGACTAATCGGTCCTACTCGCCAGGTATCTCCACGTGTCGTGTCATGATCATGCGTACAACAATTCTAGTGAACATTTCGGCCTATGTTACTTATAAGCGTCATTCCCCCCGAGTGTTGAGCTGGCCTTCCCACTAGCAACGAGACCGTATGAGCAGGTTTACATAACGTCATCCATTCCAGCAAGCCTATTTAGTCTCCAGCACACTCGCAAACGCAGTACTTGAGGATTTTGTACTCTCTGAGCGGGAAGGCATGTCTCGCAAGATATTGTATAAATGGTATGTTTCGGACAGGCAGACGGCACTCTTCTGCCAAGTCCCACCGACTGAGCAATATTGAGCAGATTCTTTCCCCCTGGATGCCTACCATGACTTCCAGGGTATAGCTTCCCCCTAATCAGCGCGCCAATGTCTTTTTTGTTGAACATCCGACTCAGGAGACACACAGAATGCATTTGGAAAACCTATGAATCGATCGCGATTGTTTCCTTCTCATAGAGCTGAATTCTCAACCTCTTCTGCTGAACGTCTGCGTCAAGAAGGAACAGGGAGGCCGGAGACGTCTCTTCACGAAAACTCTCGTGCAGATAACCTGCAACACTGTTGGCCGAAGCGTCGAGGACATCTTGATAGTATGATTGCCCGCCGACCAACGGACCGTGCTTTACACACCGGCTCAACCGGGCTTGTCTATCTTATTCACGGTGTCACCGGGAGTCCCACTGAGATGCGTTATCTGGCGAAGGGACTTGCTGGACGGGGTTGGGATGTCTATGTCACCACGCTCCCCGGGCATTGCACGCAGGTCCGTGATCTCGTGAACACCAGTGAGCAGCAATGGAGGGAACATGTCGTCGCACAGCTCTCATGCGCCCGGCAACGTTACGATGCCGTCTTTGTGGCGGGATTGAGCGCAGGAGCGCTCCTGGCGTTGGATGCAGCGACCGTCGTGGATGTGAATGGTGTGGGTGTCATGTCGCCTTCGTTTGTCTACGACGGTTGGAATAGGCCCTGGTCGCATACCATTCTTCCCTTCGCAATGAAGCGGGTCCCGCTTGCTTGGCAACACTTACTGTTCCACGTCGCCGGTCCTCCCTTTGGCGTGAAGGATGATGTGCTTCAATCCAGGCTGCGAGCAGCCTACAGCCCAATGACGATTCTGCGGGACTGGTTCAGAGGAAGACAGACACCGGATCAGATCGCTCATGGCAATGGAAGGCCAACGCCGCCGGCAACTCCCAGACGCTATCCTGTGTTCCCGCTCAAAACCTTAACGGAACTCGATCGGCTCAGTGCCAGGGTGCGAGCTCGTTTATCCGATGTCCGAGTGCCCGTGCTGACGCTCCAGGCGGTTGATGATGACCGGACTAGTTCGAGAAACGCCTTCATCGTCCACGACGAAATCGGCTCAGGCGAGAAACAGCTGGTCTTGTTGAATGACAGTTTTCACGTCATTACGGTTGATAAACAACGGCAAGAAGTGGTGCGCCATTTGGACGAATTCTTCGAAGCCCACGCACCAAGCTGGATCCGGCCGTCTC
>DAISKX010000082.1:0-9694 GCA_036820725.1 Nitrospiraceae bacterium | reverse complement strand
GCAAGTGTTCAGCGAAGAGTCCATGGGCACGGAGTACTTCGAAGCTTCCCAGATGGGAGCCCAGAAGAATGCAGCCGCGCTTCTGTTGAATGGCGTCCTGAACGACCGACGCGCCTTCCATGCGGATGTCGAAATAGCGATGCCGTCCCGACAAGAGATAGACACGGTCGTGGGTCGTCGACGCGAACGCATGATAATGGTGAAATACATCCAACCAACCTGCCGGGCGGTTGAGGACGCGCTCCAGATACTGTTGCGACACCCGTCGGGTTCCGCGGGAAAACATGACGAAGTACACACAGATGGGATACAGAAACCATCGCGTCACGGGACGGCCTACACGCAACGTCATCCAGATCAGAAACCGGATGAGGATCAGGCTGCCGCGTTCGGGTTGACCGAGCCAGTGATCGCTCACAGGACATCTTGCTTCGCATGATCGGTGGAGTGCTGCAGCGTTCCCCATGCGATTCGGGCGTTTCTTTGCATCACGGCGAAGGAAACCTGCCGGGGTGAAGACGACTCCAGGACAATGGTAAAAGGACCATCCGGCCGCAATGGAGCGGTAAATTTAACCGAGTTCAGCTGGAAATCATGTAGGTTCCATTCCGTCGACCGCTCGACTGCCATCAGGATTTCAGTCAACACGACGACCCCGGGGACAATAGGATTCCCGGGGAAGTGCCCGGCTAAGGCAGGATGGTCAGGGCGGATGCATCCCTGCACTTCCGTTCGCATCGACTACTCCCTTGGTTCCCGACCCCGACCGGCCAGATCCGCCGCCAAGGCGTCCAGTTGCTCTCGTGGAAGTTTGCCCGTCGCATTTCGTGGCAGTGCATCAATAAAGCGCAATGGGCGGGGAAGGAAGACCGGATCAATGTGCTTACGGAGTTCAGCGAGAATCGGCGAACGGTCCAGGCCCGGCGCCACGACAAATGCACTCAACCGGCCACTTCCTGTACGTCCCTGGTCAGGCCAATAGAAGGTTCCGTCCAGGACACCGGGCACGCGAATCAGTGCGGCATTCAGGGCTGCCAGCGAGGCACGTTTGCCCGCCACTTTGACGAGGTCATAGCTTGGACCATGCAACGCGAACTCCCGCTTCTTGTGCATGGTGATCCGGTCGGTCAACCGAAGGCACTCTCCGACATGTCCACCGGTCACCCAGACGGCTTCATCATCCTGCCGCATTCGCAAGCCATGACACAGGTGCCACAGCTCGCTTGCAGTGGGCCGCCGGGTGGCAATGACGCCGCCCTCCGTGCATCCGTACATCTCATGAACCGGCACGCTCCACAACCGTTCTGCGGTCCTGGCCAAGGAGGGCGCGAGCGGCATGGTCGCGGAAATAATCCCTTCGAGGCCCGGCAGTGTCACGCGTTCGCCGATATAGGCGCGCAGGTGAACGGGCGTGGTCATCAACCAAGCCGGGAGCGTCAGGTCTTGGAGGTCCGAACGGATATCCGCAGGAAGGACCGGATTGCCTGCGTGAATAGTCCAGCCCCATTGCAACGGAAGCATGATCGTGGTTTCCAAACCATACATATGCTGGGCTGGAACCGTTCCCACCGCGATCCGTGCCGGGTGGTTGACCAGGTCGAACTGTCGGCCCAGCGCATGGGCGCCTTTGGCCAAGGCCCCCCAGCTTTTCGGATGTGCTTTCGGAAAGCCGCTGCTCCCCGATGTAAAGACGATCGCCGCGATGCGATCGGCTGGAATGGACGGATTGTCGGCATGCCGTGTCACAGTGGGAAGATCATCGGAGATAGTGAAGGAAGGAAGATCTGCAGGCACATCCCCATGATCCGTCAGAACATAGGCGTCCGGATACCGGTGACAGAGCTGGTGTAATGGTTCATCTGCCCGGCAGGTAGGCAATAAACTGATTTGACGGGCGACCAACGCCGCGGCGAACCCTACGACAAATTGATACCGATCGTTGCACAGATTGATGGCATACCGCTTTGCGGGCAGTCGTGACGCCAGGCCCCATACGGAACGCAAGAAATCAGTCACAGAATAAGCACGCGCCCGACTCCACGCCAGACAAGTGTCTTCACCGGCATGAGCGAGAAGCGGGTAGGTACGGGGCTCGGACGTGGCATGGGTGGCTGGGTGTCTGGTCCGGACGACGTCGATACTAGGAGATGCGATTGAACGAATCATCGGGTCCGGTGCCGGGTGATGTGGGCAGTCAATGCATGTATAGAGGTGAAGGCTGCACGGTCCTCCGATCGCAGTTCACAGCCATATTTCTTTGATACGCACAGCGCGATCTCCAACATGTCAATCGAGTCCAGCCCTAATCCCTCTCCGAACAATGGAGCCGAATGGTCGATGTCTTCCGGCAGGATTTCCAGTTTCAGTGTCTCGACGACGAGCCGAGCTACATCGCTTTCACAGGTGCGGTGTGATTCGACCGGGTTTTCAGCAGGTGTCGACATGATTATTGAGCGGCCAGGCACACCTTTCTTGTCGGAGCATCTGTGGTCTGTCGAACGGCACGTCGAAGGGCGACTTCCATGATATCGGTTCCGTCATCGTAAAAGGGTTTTTCATGAAGAGGCAGTCCCGCGCGTCGGGTCTCTTCCCTGAGCAGGTGCAAATAGTCGTCAACATGCCGTGCTGTGTAGGTGTTGGTATCGTGAAACGTGACGACGATGGGGATGGATCCGTTCACCACGGGCAGGCGATCGTCCAGAAGACGATTCCGCGTGCGCCTGAGTTGCGAACGAAAGTTCCGTCGTTTGAACACATGCATGCCCCAATTGACTCCGTCGTACGCCTTGATATCCGACAACATCATAGAAAGGCCGTGGCGCTCGTAATGCTCAAGCGTCTTGGAATTAAACCGCCAGTAAGGCGGTCGGACCAACGCCGGCCGATAGCCCATCAGGGCGCACAGATCTTCCTTCCCGTCCCGTAACGAGCGATCCAGCTCCGAGGACGGCATTCCCGTATGACTGACGTGACCGCGGCGCGTGCCGGTGTGCAACCCCAAGACATGTCCCTCTATATGGGTTCTATAAAGGAGCGCGCGCCCTTCGAGACATCCACCCCCCTGCGAGCTTCGAGTCTGCACAAAGAAGATGGCTTTCACGCCCGGCTGCATTGAGTTCTGAGCCAGGTGCCTCAGAATTCCGGCAGTGTTGACATGGGGACCATCGTCAAACGTAAGAAGGAAGCGCAGGGGAGGAAAATCCGCATCCGGGGTCGCTGCGACAGGGCGCCCGTTGGTGTCGCGCACAGGCTGTTGTTCGGACACGATCATCTCTCTCCCTCCCGATGCGCGCTGATTCGCTGGAGCGGATGAGGCGCCTTAAGAGTGGGCCTTGGTTGCGACTACCTTACCCGTGCAGATATAGGTGTTGGCGTAGATCCACGAAATCGGTCCGGACGAGGGCTGGTGTTGCACGTCGGTCAGCCTGACGTCGAGCCGGAGGTCCTTCGCGTCCTCTTTCAAATTTTCAATGCAGCCCTGCGGAGAGCGACCGCTCGAGATGACTTTCTCCACCTCGTTGGATTCAAAGTTCGGAAGGGTATAATGCGGTCCGCATCCACCGATCAGAGCAACGACAGTCAATGCCCACCATTTATTCATGACGAACCCTCCTTGAAAGTATGCATGAATAACGAAGTTTCACGGTCCGATCCCGAATTTTGACTCTAGTAAAACTGCCGATCTTGCAGCACTCGGAAAGCCCCTAGTTGCACGAAGGAAGCGCCCCAGCGGAAGAAATTCCGCTAGACTCTCAGTGACGAAAAAGTTTTGCCGAGCCTCGTCCAGGGCTCTGATCGCGACCCTTGCAGGTCCCTCACCTGCGCAATACAATGCCAGGGCTCGCGCCGGACCGTTGGACGTCCGCCGAAGACACGGAGGGAGATGATGCCTCGAAAAAGGAAAGACTCGACGTCTGCAACGCCGCCTCCCGCCCGCATCGAATCTGCCCAGGAATTTGAGAAGCTGGGCGTCTTTTATCTCGGACGACGGTACGACCCGGCATCGAAACAAACCAAGCCGGAATTGCTGCTCTACGATTCCAAGGATCTCGTGACGCATGCCGTCTGTGTGGGAATGACCGGGAGTGGTAAGACCGGCCTCTGCATCGGCCTCTTGGAAGAAGCGGCGATCGACGGAATTCCTGCCATCATCATCGATCCAAAAGGAGACCTTGCGAATCTGCTGCTGACGTTTCCCCGACTCGACAGCCAAGACTTTGCGCCCTGGATCAACGAAGACGATGCCAGGAAGAAAGGGGTGTCGCCGGCAGACTATGCGGCTCAACAGGCCGAATTATGGAGAAAAGGCCTGGCTGAGTGGGGGCAGGATGGGGCCCGCATTCAAAAGCTCCGCGATGCGGCCGAGTGCCTTGTGTACACGCCGGGAAGCCATGCAGGGATTCCGGTGTCGATCCTCAAGTCATTTGCCGCGCCTCCGCCGGAAATTCGGGAAGATGTCGAGCTAGTGCGTGAGCGGATCGGTACCACAGCCACGAGTCTCCTCGGCCTGATCGGAGTGCAAGCTGATCCGGTCAAGAGCCGAGAACATATCTTATTGTCCACGATCCTTGATCAGGCGTGGAAGAAAAGCACTGATCTCGACCTGGCCGCGCTTATCCAGCAGATTCAAGCGCCTGCGATCACGAAGGTCGGTGTCCTGGATCTTGAATCATTTTTCCCATCGAAAGAACGATTCGCCTTCGCGATGCAACTGAACAATCTGCTCGCGGCCCCGGGATTCACGGCCTGGCTGGAAGGGCAGCCTCTGGATGTGGGGGCGATGCTGCACTCGCCGCAGGGGAAGCCACGCCTGGCGATCTTTTCCATTGCCCATCTCACCGACGCCGAACGCATGTTCTTCGTCACCTTGCTGCTGAGCCAGGTACTGGGCTGGGTTCGTGCGCAGTCCGGGACGACGAGTTTGCGGGCTATCCTGTACATGGATGAAATCTTCGGCTACTTTCCGCCCGTCGCAAATCCACCTTCGAAGGGACCGCTGCTGACGCTCCTGAAACAGGCGCGGGCCTATGGTCTGGGCGTGGTGCTGGCGACGCAGAATCCGGTGGACCTTGATTACAAAGGCCTGGCCAATGCCGGGACGTGGTTTATCGGCCGACTGCAGACCGAACGTGACAAAGCCCGCGTGCTCGAAGGGTTGGAAGGGGCTGCTGCCCATGGTGGACAACAATACGACCGCAAGCAGATGGAGGCGATTCTCTCAAGTTTGGGCAACCGCGTCTTTTTGATGAACAATGTCCACGAAAATGCGCCCGAAATGTTTCAGACTCGATGGACCTTGTCCTATCTCCGCGGCCCGTTGACGCGCACGCAAATCAAAATCCTGATGGAGCCAGTGAAGCGTGGAACCGAATCGTCAAGCGTCAGGCCTCAAGCGTCAAGCGAAATGCGGTTGACGAATGCCGAATCACGAATGACGGCATCTCGTCCGATGTTGGCCCCTGATGTGCCGCAGCAGTTCGTGCCGATTCGTAGTGCGCAACCGAATGAGACGCAGTTGATCTACGCGCCGATGCTCATGGGAGTCGCTCAGGTGCGCTTTACCGACGCGAAATCCGGCGTGGATGTGACCGAGAATGTGGCCGTGCTGGCACCAATCAGCGATGGAGCGGTGCCCGTGGATTGGGATCATGCCTCGATGATTGCCGTCGCCGTGGGCGATCTCGAAACGGGTCCTGTAAAAGAATCTCAATTCAGCCCTCTTCCCGGTATCGCAGGGAAGGGGAAGAGCTATGACGCGTGGAAGCAAGAGTTTTCCGGATGGCTCTATCGCACGCAGAAGGTGCAACTGTGGCGCAGTTCCGTTGCCAAGGAAGTGTCGCAGCCGGCCGAGACGGAACGTGATTTTCGCGTGCGGCTGCAACAGACCGGCCGTGAACGTCGCGATAAAGACGCCGACGCACTGCGTGAGAAATACGCGCCTAAAATAGCGGCCCTTCAGGATCGCATCCGCCGGGCGCAACAAATGGTCGAGCGCCAAACTGCGGAGTCACGCAGCAGTCAGTTTCAGGCGGCAATTTCCGTGGGCGCGACGATCCTCGGGGCCTTTCTCGGCCGAAAGGCCATCAGCGCGACCAATATCGGGAAAGCGACGACCGCGATTCGTGGAGCCGGGCGGGTGATCAAGGAGTCCAAGGACGTTGGGCAAGCGGAAGAGAACGTGGCGGCGATTCAACAGCAGCTTGCGGACATGGAAGCACAGTTTAAGGCTGAAGCCGATGCGTTAGCTACCGCTACCGATCCGCTGATGGAAAAATTGGAGACGATCTCGTTGAAACCCACGAGGGCCAATATAGCCGTGAAACTGGTCACACTCGCGTGGACTCCGTATTGGCAAGGGGAGAACAACGCCGCGGTTCCGGCGTGGGAATGACGATCTATCGACACACCGTCAAGCGTCATTCGTCATGCGAAAATCGAAACGGCATTTCATGTCTTCACGAATGACGGTTGACGCCGGGTTCACACAGGTCGCTTGACGGTTGACGACTGAGGTGATCCCAGCCGTCGTCCACCAGCTAGTGCTTGCGATCCTTTTGCATCAGCCTGTCCGTGTACGCCAGGAGAATGGCTGAACCGAGGAACGTGAGATGGATATAGATCTGCCACCGGATGTGCTCCGGATTGACATTTGCGACGTTGACGAAGGCCTTCAAAAGATGAATGCTGGAAATGCCGATCAATGAAGCGGCGAGTTTGATCTTAATAGTTCCAGGATCGACATGAGTGAGCCATTCGGGTCGGTCAGGATGCTCTTCGAGATCGAGCTTGCTGACGAATGTCGCGTAGCCGCCAATGACGACCATCGTGAGGAGGTTCGCCACCATCGTAATATCGATTAACGAGAGGATGCCGAGCATGAAGAGCGTTTCGGTCGATTCGCGCAGGCCGTGGATCATTTCCCAAAGTTCGATGATAAATTTGTACGCGTACAACAATTCGGCCATGATCAGGCCGGCATAGAGTGGCGCTTGAATCCAACGGCTCCCAAAGACGAGCAGTTCAAACACGTGCTCGACTCGATTTGCCGATCTGGAAATGGAAGCGACCGATGAAGACTCGGGGTGGGGCGGCTGGCTCACGCTCTCGTCATGTCCTCCTTTGACGTCGCGTATCCTAGAGGGACAAGCCGCAACTGTCAATCAGCGAAATCTCGAATCGTGACATTCAATCCCGCCGGTTCGAAACGGATCTGACATTGTGAGTGCAGGAAAGGTGCTGTGTCAGTCGGAAGACCCAGTGCCCGGAGTCCTGTTCAGCCATCGTTTGAGCACAGCCTCGAGGTCCTTCCACCTGACGGGTTTGGCAAGGTAGTCGTCCATACCGGCTTCCAAACACTTTTCACGGTCTCCCTGCATTGCGTTGGCGGTCAGGGCGATGATGGGCACGTGGCGGGAAGGCGTCATTCGTGATTCGTGATTCGTCACTCGCGAGGAATCGCACCTGTCTGACCCACTGGCACATCTTGCATCATCCACGTGACGGTTGTCGCTTGACGCATGACGCTTTTCGCCTTCGCGAATGAGGCGCGTCGCCTCGAATCCATCCATCCCGGGCATATGGCAATCCATGAACACGAGGGCGTAGTTGGTGCGCTGAAGCGCCTCCACCACCTCGCGCCCGTCTTCGGTCACGTCAACGCGATAGCCCAGCTTCTCCAGCATCTTCGTGGCGACTTTTTGATTGATGACATTGTCTTCCGCGAGCAGCAACCGCGTGCCCGGCGATGCCTCGACCTCCGCGATGGTGTGACGCGTGATCAGTCCGGGCGCTCTCGTATGGTCGGTTGTCTGGTTTCCTCCGGCGGGAAACAGCATGCTCAGACAGTCATAGAGTGCCTGCTGTCGTGGTGGTTTGGTGAGGTAGGCCTTAATGCCGATGGCTTGGGCCTGGGCAGCATCGCCCCGCCGGCCGACCGTCGTCAGGAGAACGAGGTGCATGGAGGAGGTCGCCCGGTCGGACTTGAAGGCTCGTGCCAGCTCAAACCCGGCCGTTTCCGATCCGTGTAGATCAAGGATGGCGAGATCGAAGGGATTGATCGAGGCCGCCGCGGCACGAGCCAACTCCATCGCCTCCGCGGCATTCCGTGCATAGGTGCACTCCATCCCCCGTGCCTTCAGTTGATCCTCAAGCGCCTGCCTGGTCGTGTTCCGGTCGTTGATCAGCAGCACTTTCTTGCCTTCAAGCGATTGCCATGACAGGGGAGGACTGACGGCCGGTATTTGTTCGGGAAGATGAACGGTGAACCAGAAGGTGCTGCCTTTCTCGGGAATGCTCTCGATTCCGATCGTGCCCTCCATTTGCTCAACAAGTCGCTTACAGATCGCCAGACCCAGACCGGTGCCTCCATATCGCCGCGTGGTCGAGCTGTCGGCTTGGGAAAAGGGCTGGAAGAGTTTGTGATGTGAATCCGCCGGAATGCCGATGCCTGTGTCTGTAACTTTGAACAGCAGCCTCTCGCAACCGGCCTGGTCACGTGTCCTGGACACGCGCACGAAAACCTCCCCTGTGGTTGTAAATTTAATGGCATTCCCGATCAAATTGACCAGGACTTGCCGTAGCCGCCCCGGATCACCACGCACGATCGCGGGCGTGGATGCGTCGATGAGGCCGATCAGTTCCAGCCCCTTGCTGTGTGCTTCTTCTGCCAGCAACTCGAGGACATCTTCGACGGTCGTTCTGAGCTGGAAATCGACGATCGCCAACCGGAGCTTGTCAGCCTCGATTTTCGAAAAATCAAGGACATCGTTCACCAGACTGAGCAACAGTTCGCTCGACCGGCGAACCGTGGCCGCGAACTCTCGTTGAAGAGGACTGAGTTCCGTATCCAGCAAGAGTTTCGTCATTCCGAGAATGGCGTTCATGGGAGTCCGGATCTCATGGCTCACGGTGGCGAGAAAGTCGGATTTCAGGCGCGCCGCCTTGAGTGCTTCATCCCGAGCCTGGACCAATTCGACGTTTTTTAACTCCAACCGGTTGGCCTGGGAAGCGGCGATGTCTTCATGGACGGTCAACAATTTTTCGAGCGTGATGATTCTGGCCTGCACCTGTGCCGTCGAGGCACGACCGTCCGTGAGGTGGTCTTGTGGGCCGCCAATGGCGATGGTCTGGGATAAACCGGACGACTTTGGTGGATCGAACGGAGCCAGAGCCAATTGCGCACTGAGTGCAAGGGTTTTGAACAATTCAGCGGTATTTTCGGGGATAAACTCTCTGCTGAAGAGAATCACGGCGAATAACTCGCCGCTGGGAAGCGGTGCACCGAAGCCCAGGACGGACTTCACTCCATAACGGTCAACAAAGTCCTGTTGCGCGGGCACATAGGGGCTACCGGCTGCGTGCGGTACATAGAACACATTGAAGGCCGTCTCCATCCTATCGAGCAGGAGGCCGTCTGGAGATTCGGTCAACTTGGGCAAGGCTACGCCGAACTGAGAAAAGAGTTGGCTGAACATGGGAAGGTCTTCCGCTTCCGCCCGGTTGTCGAGCGGAATCACCCGGAATCGGCTCGAGCGGGCGGGATCATTCCACCCGGGGACAATCCCTGCGCTGGCCATGAGAGTGAAACAGCGCATCCGGGCGTTCTCAGGGCTACGTCCCAGGCGTGCAGACGCGATCCGCTGCAACTCCGGCGACAGTCTGTCAAGGGGATGCGTCTTGAACAATCGAGCCAATA
>DAISKX010000081.1:0-9756 GCA_036820725.1 Nitrospiraceae bacterium | reverse complement strand
GCTCGCCTTTGATCAGCGTCTGTATCCGTATGATATCGAAGGAAGTATTGCCCATTGTAAAACGATGGCACGTGCCGGCGTCCTCACGTCTGATGAGACGAAAGAACTGATCCGTGGCCTGCATGTCGTGAAAGTCGAACTGGATGCGGGGCGGTTTCCCTTCGTCCCTGAAGACGAAGATATCCACATGGCGATCGAACGACGCCTCACCGGGATAATCGGTCCGCTTGGCGGTAAGCTCCATACGGGAAGAAGTCGCAACGACCAAGTGACCTTGGATCTGCGGCTCTATCTCAGAGATCGCCTCGGCCTGTTGGGGTCGGCCGTGGGAGAGTTCGAGCGGGTCCTGGTGGCGCTAGCCCGTGAGCACATCCACGTGATCATGCCGGGGTATACGCATTTGCAGCGCGCCCAGCCGGTTCTGCTGGCCCATCATCTGCTGGCCTATGTGGAAATGTTTGAACGGGATCGCGGGCGATTGCGCGATGCACTGAGCCGCTTGAATGTCCTGCCGCTTGGATCCGGGGCGCTTGCGGGGACCAATTATCCCGTCGATCGACGATACACGGCGCAGTTGCTAGGGTTTCCGGAGGTCACGCACAATAGTTTGGATGCCGTATCCGATCGGGACTTCGTGGTGGAAGTGTTGAGCGCGCTTTCGCTGATGATGATGCACCTCTCCCGCATGAGCGAGGAATTGATCCTGTGGTCGTCTCAGGAATTCCAATTCATCGATCTCCCCGATGCCTTTTGTACCGGCAGCAGTATGATGCCGCAAAAGAAGAATCCCGATGTGCCCGAGCTCGTTCGCGGGAAAACGGGACGGGTGTATGGGCATCTGGTCGGCATGTTGACAGTCTTGAAAGGGCTGCCGTTGAGCTACAATCGCGATCTGCAGGAAGACAAAGAGGCCCTGTTCGACTCGCTGGATACCACCGTCCAATGTATCGCGCTCTTTACCGAGTTAGTACGAAGGCTGAGAATCAATCACAAGGTTCTAGAACTGGCCGCTTCCGGCGGGGGAATGCTTGCGACGGAACTGGCCGACTACCTCGTGACAAAGGGAACACCGTTTCGTGAAGCCCATTCCATTGCCGGGCGAATTGTGCGATCCTGCATTGAGAGGAGAAAACATCTTCAAGATTTGACGCTGGACGACCTGCGGGTTTTTTCGGAGAGTTTTGCCAAGGACGTCCTGGACTGTCTCACCGTGCAGAGTGCAATCGAGCGGAAGAGTCAGATTGGTGGGACGGCTAAGAAGCGGGTCGAAAGCCGGATCAAGGAGTGGGAGAAGGTCTTGCCGTGAGCGGCTGGCGATCGATTTCGAATAAACCGGACATACGGTCGCTCTGGATTCTTGTGACGGGCATGGTCATGCTGCAATGCGGGGTGATCGGTCCTCCTATCGCACCGGAAGACGTCGGAGTCGCCCCTATCATTGAGAGACAGAAGAAACGGGAAGCAGACCGATCCGGCGCAACGGATCAAGGCACACCGCACAGAAGAGGCCAGGCTGGTACGATGCCTGAAAACAATGTCATCGCTGAGCCAACCGAGGATTTGCCGGAACCTCCGTTGAAGTCAATGGGCACCAGATGACGCAGTTTCAAGCGTGGGAGATGACCTCCAAGCCGCGATGAACGTCGACCTGAGACCAGGAGGAGGATGAAACATGGAACAACTCATCCAGCCGGCGCGACACGTTCTAGTGTCTGGGAAGATGCCTAGACGGAGATTGTTGTTGCTGGATCCGTATCCGCGGAACAATCGATACCGTTTGACCGCCTCTGAACGCCGCGCAGTGTGGTTTCCAAAACTAAGTCTGCCGACGATCGCCGCGTATACACCGGAAACTTGGGACGTTCATCTCGTCGACGAGTCGGTTCAAGACATTGATTTCGACTACCCCTGTGACCTGGTCGGGCTTTCCGTCATGACGTGCTATGCGCCGCGCGCGTATGAGATCGCGGGGGAGTTCAGGAAGCGCGGCATCAAGGTCGTCCTGGGAGGTGTCCATCCCACCTACTGTCCGGAGGAGGCGCTGCGATACTGCGATGCGGTCGTGTGTGGTGAAGCGGAGGACCTTTGGCCGGAAGTGGTGTCGGACTTCGAGGCCGGGCGCATGAGGAAAAGATATGACATGAAGGCCTTTCCCTCGCTGGAACATTACAAGAGCCCGCGGGTTGAGTTGCTGAGCCCCGATGCGTATATGACACGGCAGTGCAGCTTTACCACGCGAGGATGTCACTTCGACTGTGAATTCTGCAGCGTATCACCATTCAATGGAAAGACGACTCGCCGTCGACCGGTTCACGAAGTCGTCAAAGAACTGACTCAGGTGAAGCAATGGATACGCAGCGAGTTGGTCGAGCGAATGTGTACCGACTCTTTATGGCAGGCGTTCAAGATGGGGGTGCGTATTCGCCTGGGTATAGAAGATGGTACGATCTTCGCGTTTGTCGATGATTTGCACAATAGCAACCGTGCCTATTGTCGCGAGCTTTGGACGGCCCTGAAACCGCTCAATATCAAATGGGGTTGCCAGTCCACGTTGTTCTTGGGCGATGATGAGGAAATGGTGAAACTCGCCGCGGAGAGCGGTTGTGTATCAGTGTTCGTCGGGATGGAGTCCCTGGACGAAGACAGCCTCGAGGAGACGCATAAGCCGTTCAATCGGGTGCAGAAGTTCGCCAAAGAAATCGAGATGTTTCATAAATACGGCATTATGGTGAATCCGGGCATCGTATTCGGGTTCGACAGTGATGACGAGTCGGTCTTTGAGCGAGCCGTTGAGTTTCTCGCCGGCTGTCGCGTCGAACTCGCCTACTTCAATGTCCTCACGCCGTTACCGGGAACGGCCTTGTATGAACGGTACAACAATACGGACCGGATTTTCGATCGTGACTGGGCAAAGTACGATGGAAAGCATGTAGTTTTCCAGCCCAGCCGTATGACGCCGGAGCAATTACAGGAAGGGTTCCATTGGGCGAACCATCAATTCTATTCGCTACCGTCGATTTGGCACCGTCTGTCCGGAACCAGCCAACGTCTCGTTCCACGACTTGAGATGAATCGCGAATTCCGAAAGCTGGTGAAACGCTCCTGTCCTCAAGGGACCCTCTCGCCCGTCGCCAAAGCGCTCAAGAATCTTCAAGCCAAACTCCCCACTGTGGAGACGGCACAACTCATCCCCAATGCGCTCCATGCCATTAAACAACGAATCGATCAGACCACCGCTCCAGCCCATGAATTGTGGCTCAACATTAAAGCCAAACGCCATGATCAGCTTGCCGCCGTGGTCGTCACCTTGGAAGGGACGCTCGACCACCTGAACGCTCAAGAACTGTTGAAGCGAATAAGAGACGCCGCCGAGAAAGCTCGCCTCGATATTATTATCAACTTTGAGCATCTCAAGCATGCGACCCCCGAGGCTCTCACCGCGCTGCTTGACGGCGGTGTATTAAAAGAGGCGATGCCGTACGCGAAGATCCGCTATCAAAAGTTCAGAGCTGCGTTCGAGCAGGCTTTGCAAGGACTCTCCCTATCCGGAAGTGATTTCCTGAGTGAGGATATCCAAGATGCATGATTTTCAGTATCGGGAGGGAGAACTCTGCTGCGAAGATGTGCCGCTGGCGCGCATTGCAAAAGAAGTCGGTTCGCCGTGCTACGTCTACAGCTATAGCGCGTTAGTCAGACAATTCCGGGCCTATGATAGCGCCTTCCAGAATATTCCGCATATCGTCGCGTTTGCGATGAAGGCCAATTCAAACCTTGCGGTCCTGAAATTAATGGCCAGTGAAGGAAGCGGCGTGGATATTGTCTCGGGCGGCGAGCTCTTTCGGGCTCTGAAAGCAGGAGTGCCTGCTTCAAAAATCGTCTTTGCCGGCGTAGGAAAGAGCGCCGGGGAAATTCGCGATGCTCTTAAGGCCGGCATCCTGATGTTCAATGTCGAATCGTCTGCCGAGTTGCATGCCATTAGTGACGTGGCAGCGTCGATGGGTCACAAAGCACGTGTGGCGTTGCGGATCAACCCCGACATCGATCCGAAGACCCATCCCTACATCTCGACCGGTCTAAAAAAGAGCAAGTTCGGAATCGGCGCAGAGCGGGCATTGGAAGAATTCAAGCTGGCGTCTTCACTCAAGCATATCGAAGTGGTGGGGGTTCACAAACACATCGGCTCGCAGCTGACGGAAGTTACTCCCTTCGTCGAGGCACTGAAGAAGGTATTGGTGTTGGTTCAGACCCTTAAGGAACAAGGCATCGAGATACGCTATATCAACATTGGAGGTGGGCTGGGAATCACGTACTCCGACGAGACGCCGCCTCAACCGAAGGATTTGGCCGCAGCCATCTCGCCCTTGCTCAGGGATTTGAAGTGCGTCCTCATCATGGAGCCCGGACGCGTGATCGTCGGCAATGCCGGTGTCTTGCTCACTCGTGTGTTATACATGAAAGACGCTGAAACCAAGCGATTCGTGATCGTTGACGCGGCGATGAACGATCTCATTCGACCCAGTCTCTATGGTGCGTATCATGACATTCGTCCGATCTATGAGGGGACGGTCCGCGCTCACAAAAGCATCGTGGACGTGGTAGGGCCCGTGTGCGAGTCTGGAGATTTTCTGGCCAAGGACCGGATGATGCCTGAGATGAAATCAGGTGAATTGCTGGCTGTAATGAGCGCGGGTGCTTACGGGTTTGTCATGGCATCCAATTACAATTCCAGGCCGCGCGTGCCGGAGGTCATGGTGAGAGAGGGGCAGACGTATGTGATCAGGGCTCGAGAATCATACGAAGATCTGGTGCGGGGAGAAGTCATACCTGCGTTTCTGTCTTAACTTGTTCTGCATGCGACAAAGGAGTGCTTCATGTTCACGGGATCCATAGTGGCCATTGTTACTCCTTTCCGAAAAGGGAGGGTGGACGAACGGGCTCTCGGCGATTTAATCGAATGGCAAATCGCGAACGGAACGCATGGAATTGTACCATGCGGGACGACCGGAGAATCAGCCACGCTTTCTCATGCTGAACACGAGCGGGTCGTGGCATGCACGGTCGAAGTGACCAAACGGCGAGTGCCGGTTATCGCAGGAGCCGGTTCGAATAGCACGGAGGAAGCAATTGCCCTCACCAAGCATGCGAAAACCACCGGAGCCGACGGTGCCCTGCTCATCACCCCGTACTATAACAAGCCAACGCAGGAAGGGCTTTTTCGCCACTACAAGGCAATCGCTGAAGCGGTAGATGTCCCGCTGGTGCTCTACAACATTCCCGGTCGAACCGGCGTGAACTTGGCTCCCTCGACGGTCGCTCGACTCGTGAATTGTCGTACCATCGTCGCGATCAAGGAAGGGAGTGGATCCGTCCAGCAGGCCTCCGAGATCATTCACGCCTGTGGCGAACGGTTCACGGTGCTGGCCGGCGATGATGCACTTACTCTGCCTATGATGGCGGTCGGTGCAAAAGGTGTCATCACCGTCACCGCGAACATCATGCCATCGGAGATGTCGCGGATGGTCACTGCATTCCTGGCAGGACGATTGGAGGAAGCACGAAAGCTCCACTATAAGCTCTATCCAGTATTTACGGCGCTCTTTTACGAAACGAATCCAATACCTGTTAAAGAGGCGTTGTCCATGATGGGGAAGATTGACGGGGAACTACGTCTGCCATTGTGCAGTATGGGTGCAGATAGCAAAGAAAGGTTGGCCAGCGTGATGAAGGATTGCCGATTGATTTGAGCATGGCCTAACGGGTCGGACGGTTTGTGAGCATGATTAAAGTCATTATTACCGGTGCGGGAGGGCGGATGGGCTGTCGGCTGATCTCACTTGTCAAGGAGTCGACCTCTCTCAGTCTGTCAGGGGCCGTTGAAAGCAAGGGGCACCGGGCTGTTGGGGAGGATGCGGGAGAAAATGCGGCCTGTGGTCGAATGGGAATTCCGATCAGCGATGACCTCACGGGTCTTATGGAAAATGGCGAGGTGGTGATAGACTTTTCCGTTCCGTCCGCCACGTTGGAGCATCTGAGGACCGTTGCGCAGCATCACCGGGCCATGGTCATCGGGACCACCGGGTTTTCCCAAGCTGAGTTGGATGAGTTGAGGAATCTTGCTCGTAAAATTCCCTGTGTGTTCTCTCCGAACATGAGTGTCGGCGTCAACGTCATTTACAAGATGATCGCTGACATGGCACGAACCTTTGGGGACGAATACGATATCGAAGTGATCGAGGCGCATCACCGGCTCAAGAAGGACGCGCCGAGCGGGACCGCGATGAAGATGGCAGAAATACTGGCCCGCGCCGTCAATCGAGATATTGGGCAGGTTGGGGTCTACGCCCGTAAAGGAATGATTGGAGAGCGGATTCGGAGTGAAATAGGAATTCAGACCATCCGTGCGGGAGACATTGTCGGAGATCACACAGTTCTCTTCGGCACGATGGGAGAACGAATTGAGATTACGCACCGGGCTCACAATCGAGATACGTTTGCAGCCGGAGCTTTACGAGCGGCACGATGGGTGATCAAGCAGCCACCCGGTCTCTATGACATGCAAGATGTCTTGCAGCTTAAGTGACAGGTAGATGCCCCTTCTACCGCTCCTTGATTTCTCTCAATCGGCAGCTCATCTCCAATCATGGACTCATCATTCATCGGACGGAGCAGACGGTGCTATGAGGAATGAATTGCACGCAATCGCGATGCGTTACTGTTCCTGCGACCGTGACGAGATGAACAATGAAAAGAAAAGCAATCAGGGGAAGAGAGCGTAACTACACCGATGTAGTTTGCAAATCGAGGGGGTTCCCCCGCTCGACGGTGGGTATGGTGGTGGTTCTCGTGCGGAGTTTCAGAACCGAACGGATCCCGAGATAGACGGATCGCGCCCTTTCCGTCCAATTCGGATTCAGCGGAAGACCTCGAAAAGCCGCCTCAGCGGCCTTTCGCTCATCATGTGTGAGCGGCCTCGGTCTGATCATAGCCAGCGCTCAGTGCCTGGCGGTAATCGGTCTTGGTTCTGGATCTGTCACTTTGCGACGCCCACAGTTTAGACAGGCCAAAACTGTGATCGCGAGTCCCGCATCCAGATCAACCGCCCGCTCCGGCAACATTGCGCCACGGCATTTGTCACAAGTGTGCATACATTCTCTATAACATTGCATTGTAGGACAAACCATCCGCCTGAAGTACTGGGGAGCGAGGTCAAAGGTCCCTTGATTGTGATGTGGCCTGGGCCATTTGGCACTGGATGAGGACCGTTTAGAAGCCTGCTTGTCTCGTAAGTCTACGGGGGCTTTCTTGACAGTAGAGAAATAGTTTACATAGGATGGGGTTCTAACTGAGTACGACCACAATGTATAGGATCATCCTCATCCTTGCACTCTTTACAGTCTTGTACTTCCTGCTTCGCAGCGCCATTCGGGAACTACGTGAGCGGAGAAACGCAGGCAGCGATTCCGCCAATCAGATCTCGGACAAGAACCAGATGATTCAGGATCCGAACTGCCGGGTCTTTGTGCCGAAGGGCGTGGCCGTGCGGGAGGAAATTGGAGGTCAGATCTACTTCTTCTGCAGCCGCGAGTGCGCAAAGACATTTCAGAAACAGCTGGCTGGTTAACAGCCTGAATAGCTGTAGTCAGAGAATGTATCCTCCTTATCAAATAATAAGGTTATCTGGCATTCATTGGCCTTGAAATTAAAAAGTGGCAAGCTGGTTTTTCCACCCGCTATTCGATAGTAGATCCACTTTTCTCCTCCAAAAAACCGTGAGGTTTTCCCATCTGGGGGGCCCCAGTTTTTCTCAAACCAAGCCTTGTCTTTCCCCTGTAATTCAGCCGGCTTCAAAGATGCCTCCAAATAGGGATTGTGGCTACAAGCGGCAAGCGTAAGGCCGATAGTGAATATCCAGACCATGCGTTTCATCGAGCCCCCTCTCGCGAACAGCGAACTTACGGATTGTGTATGACCTGGTTGAATATGATACGGAAATTCTAGACGCGACCTCCAACTGCTGTCAAACCACTCAGGTTGACTCAGTTCCAATTTGCCTTGATGCCCAGATCCTCATAGAATAATGACAGTAAGCCTACGAGGCGGCAGCTTCACTTTTAGATGTAGGAAAGGACCGTCCAATGAAACTCTATCTCGATACTGCCAGCGTGAAGGAAATTCAAGACGCAGTCAGCCTTGGCGTTCTTGACGGAGTGACCACCAACCCCTCACTCGTTGCAAAGGAGGGACGAAGCTTTCGAGAGGTGCTTCTGGAGATATGTAACATCGTCGACGGCCCTGTCAGCGCTGAAGTGGTCGGCGTTGAAGCGGATGCGATGATCAAAGAAGGGCGGGAACTTGCGAAGGTCCATAAGAACGTCGTGGTGAAAGTTCCGTTGATCCCGGAAGGATTGCGTGCGACGAAAAGGATGGCATCGGAAGGGATCCGTGTCAATGTCACGCTGTGCTTCTCTCCCACTCAGGCATTGCTCGCCGCCAAGGCGGGGGCATGGTGCGTGTCACCCTTTATCGGACGCCTGGACGATGTGAGTACCAATGGGATGGAATTAATCAGGCAGATCCTGACGATCTACCGAAATTACGATTATAAGACGTTGGTGCTCGTGGCGAGTGTCCGCCACCCGCAGCATGTCGTTGAAGCAGCGTTGGCCGGGGGCCATATTTGCACGATGCCGCATAGCGTCTTTCAGCAGTTGGTTAAACATCCCTTGACGGATATCGGTCTCAAGAAGTTTCTGGCGGACTGGGAAGCGCAAGGTAGAAAGTAGAGCTCAGGTGGAGCAGCTATGTGCGGTGCTGCGGTCGTTCTACGTAATGACGCGCCTTTTCAAACACTGTGTGAAACATCGGTCGGGTGAGACGGCCGGTGAACGTGTTCTGCTGGCTGGGATGAAACGAGCCGATGAGGGTGGTTCCCCAAGGCATGGTGTAGACCGCTCCGTGAGAAAATCGCGGAGCGGGTGTGGGCGGCGTCAGGCCGGCATCCCGACAGGCTTTCAAGTATTGATCGAACGCGATACGTCCTAGGGTGATGACTGCGCGAATGGACGTGAGATACTGTAGTTCTTTGACCACATAGGGGCGACACGTTTGAAATTCCGACCGTAAAGGCTTGTTGTCCGGAGGTGCGCACCGGACTGCCGCCCCGATATAACAATTCGATAATCGTAATCCATCATTCAGGTGGCTAGAGGTCGGTTGGTTCGCAAACCCGAACCGATGAAGGGCTTCATACAACCAATCTCCGCTGCGATCCCCCGTAAATATCCTCCCGGTTCTGTTTCCCCCGTGCGCCGCCGGCGCCAACCCCAAAATGTACAACTGAGCGAGCGGGTCACCGAAGCCAGGGATTGGACGTCCCCAGTACGTCCAATCTTGAAACTGTGGTCGCTTCGTGCGGGCCACCCCCTCTCGATGAGACACGAGACGGGGACAACGCGTGCAAGCGATGATGGTGTCGTTGAGCATGGCAAGAGCACGCATGGCGTATCAGTGTATCACGGTTCGAAAAGGTGTTCATGCTTGTCGCCCCCATCCTCTGCTGATAGCATGGCCACTGAGATTACGTAGAAAGGATCGTCACTATGCCCAGACTTGCTGTCAGCGTGCTTACCGTGCTCATTGTCACTCAGATCCTGCTTCCCCTGTCTGCAGGCAGGACCGAGGTCGGTAGTGATTCGAAAGAAGCCGCAAAGCGCGACAGCCTTCCTGTGACTCTAGACGGCGCGCCGGCGACAGTCC
>DAISKX010000080.1:0-9813 GCA_036820725.1 Nitrospiraceae bacterium | reverse complement strand
ACGATGGTGGACCAATTGCGCAGCTTCGCGGCGGAGGTCACGCGGGTGGCGCGCGAGGTGGGCACGGAGGGTAAACTCGGCGGCCAGGCCATCGTGCCGGGCGTGGCCGGGACCTGGAAAGATTTGACCGACAGCGTGAATTCAATGGCGAGAAACCTGACGGCCCAAGTTCGTAATATCGCAGAGGTGACCTTTGCCGTGGCCGGCGGCGACCTCTCCAAGAAGATCACCGTGGACGTGCGCGGCGAGATTCTGCAGCTCAAGGACACGGTCAATACGATGGTGGATCAGTTGAATGCGTTCGCCGCCGAAGTCACCCGCGTCGCGCGGGAAGTCGGCACGGAAGGCAAGCTGGGCGGGCAGGCGGTCGTGCCGGGTGTCGCGGGCACCTGGAAGGATCTGACAGACAATGTCAATTCGATGGCGAGCAATCTGACCAATCAAGTGCGCAACATCGCAGAAGTCACCATCGCGGTGGCGAACGGCGACCTGTCGAAGAAGATCACGGCGGACGTGCGCGGCGAAATCCTGCAGCTCAAGGACACCATGAATACAATGGTGGACCAGCTCAGGAGTTTTGCAGCAGAAGTGACCCGGGTCGCGCGGGAGGTCGGTACGGAAGGTGAGTTGGGTGGCCAAGCCATTGTACCGGGCGTCGCCGGGACCTGGAAAGACCTGACGGACAGCGTCAACGCGATGGCCAGCAATCTCACCGTCCAGTTGCGCGATATGTCAAACGTCTCCACGGCCATCGCCAACGGCGACCTGACGCGACAGATCACGGTGGACGTGCGGGGGGAAATTCTTCAGATCAAAGCCGTTATCAACCGGATGGTTGCGCAGCTCAGCGCGTTCGCCTCGGAGACGACCCGCGTTGCCAGGGAGGTCGGTACCGAAGGCAAACTGGGCGGGCAGGCGGTCGTACCGGGCGTGGCCGGGACCTGGAAGGATTTGACGGACAGCGTGAATCTGTTAGCCGCCAACCTCACGACGCAGGTCCGGGCGATTGCCGAGGTCGCGACATCCGTGACCCAAGGCAATCTGACGCGCTCGATTCAGGTGCAGGCGCGCGGCGAGGTGGCCGAGCTGAAAGACAACATCAACGTGATGATCAGTACCCTGCGGGCCACCACGGATCAGAACACCGAACAGGACTGGCTCAAGACGAACCTGGCGAAGTTTACCCGCATGATGCAGGGGCAACGCGACCTGGCCACCGTGGGCGAATTGTTGCTGACGGAATTGGCGCCTCTCGTCAACGCGCAATACGGTGCGATTTATCAACGGGAAGGGGGCGAAGATCGTCCGCGGATCCGGATGTTGGCCAGCTATGCCGGGGGTGGAAGCGAAGGCGTTCCCCGTGACATGCCGATCGGCGTGGGTCTCGTCGGCCAATGCGCGCTGGAGAAGCGGCGAATCGTATTGAACGACGTCCCGCCGGACTATATCCGCATTCGCTCCGGCTTGGGCGAGGCGCAAGCCCGCAGCGTGATCGTGTTTCCCGTCCTCTTCGAAGGGCAGACGAAGGCGGTGATCGAGCTGGCCTCCCTGTCGGAGTTCACGCCGACCCATGGCGCTTTTCTGGCCCAATTGACGGAAACCATCGGCGTCGTCCTGAACACCATCGAGGCCACGATGCAGACCGAAGGCCTCCTTCAGCAATCGCAGAACCTGGCGACGGAACTCCAGACGCAGCAACGGGAATTGCAGCAGAAGAACGAAGAGTTGGGGAACAAGGCGCAGCAGCTGGCGGAACAGAACGCGGAGGTTGAGCGCAAGAATCGCGAGATCGAGCAGGCGCGGCACGCGCTCGAGGATAAGGCCAAAGAGCTGGCGCTGGCGTCCAAATACAAGTCGGAATTTCTCGCGAACATGTCGCACGAACTGCGGACACCCCTCAACAGCATTCTGATCCTGGCGCAGCAGCTCGGTGAAAATCCGGGGGGCAATCTCAGTTCGAAGCAGGTCGAGTTCTCCAAGAATATTCACGCGGCGGGCGCCGATCTGCTCAATCTCATCAGCGATATTCTCGATCTGTCGAAGATCGAATCCGGCACCGTCACGGTTGAGCCCGAAGACGTGATGTTCTTCAAGGTCCGCGAGTCCATGGAGCGGAGTTTCCGGCACGTGGCCGAAGCACGACAGCTCGCGTTTCACATCGACATCGATTCGCAGCTGCCTCGCAGCATGGTCACGGATTTCAAACGTCTGCAACAAGTGTTGAAAAACCTCTTGTCCAATGCCTTCAAATTCACCACGCACGGCCATGTGACCTTTCGCGTCAGGCGGGCCATGGCAGGCTGGAATTTGGATCATCCGGTGCTGAGCACGGTGCCGACGGTGGTGGCATTTGAAGTGAGCGATACCGGGATCGGCATTCCGACCGAGAAGCAAAAGATCGTCTTCGAGGCATTCCAGCAGGCCGACGCCGGTACGAGCCGGCGCTTCGGCGGAACCGGTCTGGGTCTCGCCATCAGCCGAGAGTTGGCGATGTTGCTGGGCGGCGAGATTCGACTCGTCAGCAATCCGGGCGAGGGTAGCACATTCACATTGTATCTGCCGGAAGCGTACATGGGGGCCGCCGAGGAAACCTCCGTGCCGAGGGCCAGAGCCCAGGACAAGGCCCCGCTGCTCGTGGAACAGGCGCACCGGTTGGAGGACATTCCGGACGACCGGGAAACGCTGATGCCGGGCGAACCGACCGTGCTGATCGTGGAGGACGATCCCCACTATGCTCGGGTCCTCCTGGGTACCGTGCGGGAGAAAGGGTTCAAAGGCATCGTTACCGCTCATGGACGGCTCGCCTTGAGCCTCACGCGGGAGTATCACCCCGTCGCCATCACGCTGGATATCTTTCTGCCGGACATGCTGGGCTGGACCGTGCTGAGCCATCTCAAGCAAGACCCCGAGACGCGCCACATTCCCATTCAGATCTTGACGGTGGAAGAGGAACGGTTGCATGGGCTGGGACATGGCGCCTTCGCCTATCTGCTGAAACCGACGACCACCGAGGCGTTGAGCGAGACCTTCGGGCGCTTATTGGATTACACCAAACCGCGCCGAAAGCAATTGCTCCTCGTGGAAGACAACGACATCGAGCGACAGGGACTGTCCGAATTGCTCGGTCATCAGGAAGTGGATATTTTTGCGGTGGAGAGCGGCGCCCAAGCGTGGGAAGCACTTTCAGAACGATCCTTCGATTGTGTCGTCCTCGATCTGCGGCTGCCCGACATGTCCGGTTTCGAGGTGCTCGAACGCATGCGGGAGAATGTGACGCTGCGCGATCTTCCCGTGATCGTCTCGACGGGGAAGGATCTGACCGAGGAGGAGGAGATTCAGTTGCGAGAGCTCTCGCAGGGCATCGTGCTGAAGGGCGTGCAATCGCCGGAACGGTTATTGGATGAAGCCACCTTGTTCCTGCACCTCGTCACGGCGCAGTTGCCGCCTGAGAAGCAGCGGATGCTGGAGCGGGTGAGGCAGAGCGATGATGCGCTGATCGGGAAGAAAGTGCTGGTCGTGGACGACGATATTCGCAATATCTTCGCCTTAACCAGCCTGCTCGAGCGCCATGGCATGGAGGTCGCCAGTTGTGAGACCGGTCGCGAGGCGATTCAAAAGGTCGTGGAGGACGAAGATCTCGATATGGTGCTGATGGATATCATGATGCCGGAAATGGACGGCTATGAGACGATGCGGCAAATCAGGCTGAATCCAGGACACCGGCTGTTGCCGATCCTTGCGCTGACCGCAAAAGCGATGAAAGGTGACCGCGAACGGTGTCTGCAAGCCGGCGCATCTGACTATATCGCCAAGCCGGTCAATACAGAAGAGTTGCTGGCGCTCCTGCGGATCTGGCTGTTTGGAAAGAAAAAAGCGATGGGAAAACCGTGAGAAAGTACGAGTGGGTGATTTGTGGATTTGGTGAAGTAAGGAATCGGATCAGGAAAATAAGAATTCGCGATTGCGTGATTGGATGAAGCGTGACTTCGCCAAATCACCAGATCACCAATTCTTACGTGTCACGAGGAGCCGGGCATGACTGAGATTCCTGCAAACATTCTCCTGGTTGATGACGACGTTCGCAGCCTGATGGCGATGGAATCCCTCCTGGCCGGACCGGGGCGCACGGTCGTCAAGGCCGATAGCGGGCAAGATGCGCTGCGCAAGGTCCTCCGTCAAGACTTTGCGGTCATCCTGTTGGATGTCCGGATGCCCAGGGTCGACGGATTTGAAACTGCCGAACTCATCCGACAGCGGGATCAGTCCCGGTATATTCCCATCATCTTCCTCTCGGCCGTCGACAAAATGGACGAGGATGTGTTTCGTGGTCTCGCGAGCGGCGCCGTGGACTATCTGTTCAAACCCGTCGTCCCGGAAGTCCTGCAGAGCAAGGTGTCCGTGTTCGTGGAGCTGTACCGCATGCGAGAGCGGGCGAAGCAGCAGGCGGTCCGGCACAGCGAAGAACGATTCCGGCTGCTGGTCGACAGCATGAAGGACTATTCCATCATCATGCTGAGTCCGGAGGGAATGATTACGAGCTGGAATCCAGGCGCCAGCGTGATTCACGGGTACGAGGCCGATGAAATCATGGGGCGGCATTTCTCGTGGTTCCTCCCCCCGGATGATATTGAGCTTGGAGGTCCCGGCCCGGCGTTGCAGGTCGCGGCCGCCGATGGACGACACGAAGAGGAGGGGTGGCGCCTTCGCAAAGACGGCACAAGATTCTGGGCGAACGTGGTCATTACCGCCTTGAAAGATGAGTCCGGCAGGCTCAGCGGGTTTGCCAAGGTGACGCGCGATTTGACTGAACGCAAAGCGGCGGAAGAGCAACTCCGGGAACTGGCTGCCGAGCTGGAACAACGCGTGGCCGATCGCACGCAGGAACTCGTTCGTTCACAGCACCGGTTGCGGGATTTGGCCACGGAACTCACGCTGACGGAGCAGCGGGAACGGCGGCGTCTGGCGGGAGAGCTGCACGACTATCTGGCTCAATTGCTGGTGTTGATGCGGATGAAAATTCGTCAAGCCGCGCCTCGTATTCCCGATGAACGTGCGACCGCGTTGTTGAAAGAGGCCGATCAGGCCATTACGGAATCGTTGAACTACACCCGGTCGCTGGTGGCCGAACTGGCGCCTCCGGCTCTCCAGGAATTCGGCCTGTTGGAAGGATTTGCCTGGCTGGCCGAACAAATGCAGACCCATGGTCTGACGGTGGAGATCAAGAAAGGACTGCAACGCGTCGTCATCCCGGACGATCAGGCGGTGCTCGTCTTTCAATCGGTGCGCGAGCTCTTGTTCAACGTCCTCAAACATGCCGGCACCGGCCATGCGGAACTGTCCGTGGAGATCGAAGCGGGAGGCGAACTTGTCATGGCCGTCGTCGACAACGGCCAGGGTTTCGAGGTCAGCGAGCTGGCGGGACGGAATGAAGAACGGAAACGATTCGGCCTCTTCAGCATCCGGGAACGCATGGAAGCCATGGGCGGGAAGTTTGTGCTGGAATCCCTTCCCACGCGCGGGACGCGGGCGATGCTTATCCTGCCCTATTGGCCGGCGGACTCGAAGAGCAGCGAGGTGCCATCCGGCGCACCTGGTGCTGAAAAAAGTTCTGAGTTAGGAGTGATGAGTTCTGAGTTGATGGACACCGCGGGAAAGAGTTCTGAGTTGGCAGAGTCCGGATCTCCAGGGAACTCAGCACTCCGAACTCAGAATTCAGAACTCCAGCAGCGAATTCCGGACAAATCAAAACTCAGCACTCAGCACTCAGCACTCCAAAAGAACGCGACGATTCGCGTTCTTTTGGCAGACGATCACGCGATGGTGAGGCAAGGGCTGAGAAGCCTCCTGGAAGTCTATCGCGATGTGACGGTAATCGGAGAGGCGGCGGATGGAGAAGAGGCGGTGGAACTGACCAGGCTCCTGTGTCCCGATGTGATTGTCATGGACGTGAATATGGCGAAAATGGACGGCATCGAAGCGACGCGGCAGATCAAAGCGCGATGGCCGTCGATCATGGTTGTTGGTCTCTCTTTTTCGAATCCGAGTCAGGTCGAACCGATGTTGCTGCAGGCCGGAGCGAGTTGCTATGTGTCCAAAGACGCGGCCGGCGATCGATTGTACGAAGCCATCATCGCCGTCATAAGGCCGGAAGGAGGACCATGCTCGGTGGAGAGCCCAGCCTTGAGTCCCAAAAGTGCTGAGTCGTGAGTCCCCTCACCTAGCCTCTCCCCTCGGGGGAGAGGGAAGGGTGAGGGGGGCGCACTGAGGACTCAGCACTGCATGAGGAGTCCTGAGTCTTTTAGAGAGCACTCAGCACTGAGACTGTTTCCAGAACCACTGAAGGCGTTTTATGAAACCGGCCAAAGGAAAGTCGGCACCCGAGCTTCCCAGCGACAGCCTTGTGCCGCTGGATTCGGTCCTGTGCACAGAGGAACTGAATCGGCGGCCGCCGCGGCCGCTGGATTACGAAAAGGAAAACCGCGCCTTGGGGACGCTGGTTCAAGCGCTGGCCGATTCGCCGCGCACCGTTCTTCAGGCGCTGGCCGACACGATCCTGGAGGTCTTCCAAGCCGACTCAGCCGGGATCAGTCTATTGACGAAAGACGAAAAGAGGTTCCACTGGCCGGCGATCGCGGGCACGTGGCAACCTCACATCGGCGGCGGTACGCCGCGCGATTTCGGCCCCTGCGGCGACGTGCTTGATCGCAATGCCCCGCTGTTGTTCAGGCACTTCGAACGGCGTTACACCTATTTCCTGCCGGTGACGCCTCCGGTCGAAGAGTGTCTGCTGGTTCCGTTTTACGTCGAAGGGAAAGCGGTCGGTACGATTTGGGCGATCGCCCACAATGACCGACGCAAGTTCGACGCCGAGGACATGCGGCAATTGGTCAGCCTGGGCAGGTTTGCATCAGCGGCGTATCAGGCGGTGGTTTCCCTGGATGCGGCGGAGCGACGAAGCGAAGCGTTGCAGCAAAGCCATACCGAACTCGCCCAGCACGTCCAGAGCGTTCAGGATTCGCGCCGGGCTGCGCTCAATCTGATGGAAGATGCGGTCCGATCCAGCCAGTCGATGGAAGCGCTCAACGTGGAATTGCGGGAGAGTGAGCAGCGTTATCGCACCTTGTTCAACTTGGGTCCCGTGGCCGTCTATTCCTGTGATGCCTCGGGTGTGATTCAGACATTCAACCGCCGCGCCGTGGAATTGTGGGGCCGTGAGCCGGCATCAGGGGATACCGACGAGCGGTTTTGTGGCTCCTTCAAGTTGTTCCGTCCGGACGGCAGTTTTATGCCCCACGAGCAGTGTCCGATGGCCGAGGTGGTGAGCGGAAAGATATCGGAGGTGCGTGACGCGGAAGTGCTCATCGAGCGGTCCGACGGCTCCCGGGTTACCGTCGTCGTGAATATCTGTTCGTTGAAGAACCAATGCGGAGAAGTTACGGGAGCGATCAATTGCTTTTACGACATCACGGAGCGCAAGCGCCTCGAGGCAACGCTTCGCGAGTTTAACGTTCAATTGGAGCAGCGGGTCGAGGATCGGACGTGTGAGATCCGCGCGTCGCAGGAACGGCTCCGGGTTTTAGCCACCGACCTGAATTTGGCGGAGCAACGGGAGCGACAGCGCCTGGCTGCGGATCTGCACGATTACCTCGCGCAACTCTTGGCGCTCACGAAGATCAGATTGGGACAAGCAAAACAGCAGTCGATGACGCCACCCATGGCCCAGGCCCTGACCGACACGCAGAACGTCATCGATCAAGCGTTGACGTACACGCGAACCCTGGTCGCGCAACTGAGCCCGCCACTCCTGAAACAGTTCGGCCTGCCGACGGCATTGAAGTGGCTGGCCGAGCAGATGCAGCAGCGGGACCTCACCGTTTCATTGGAATTGGAGAAGAAGGAATCCCTGCTATTGCCCGAAGATCAATCCATGCTGCTGTTCCAATCGATTCGTGAGCTGCTCATGAATGTCGTGAAGCATGCGGAAACGAAATCAGCACGGATCACAATGACGCAGGTCCAAGGGACTGTCCACATCACGGTCGCGGACCAAGGAGCCGGCTTCGATCTTGCTGCTGGTGCTGTTAGGACCTGTTCCGCACCAGGCTTCGGATTGTTCAGCATTCGTGAACGGATGCTCGCGCTCGGCGGCCGCTTCGAGCTGGAATCGCGTCGCGGCGAAGGGACGACGGCCACCCTTGTGTTGCCACTTGGCAACACAAGGGTGCCGAGTTCTGAGTTAAAAGATCGGGCTTCTGAGGTAGCTGCATCTGGATCTTCGGATGACTCAAAACTCAGAACTCAGAATACAGAACCCCAGCAGCGAAGTCCGGGCAACTCAAAACTCAGCACTCAGCACTCAGCACTTCAAAAGAACGCGACGATTCGCGTTCTTTTGGCAGACGATCATATTATGGTAAGACAGGGATTAAGAAGCATCCTCGAGGTCTATCAGGACATCTCAGTAATCGGTGAGGCGGCCGACGGTGAAGAAGCGGTGGAATTGGCGAGACTCTTTTCTCCCGATGTAGTGGTCATGGACGTAAACATGCCGAAGATGGATGGAATCGGGGCAATACGCAGGATCAAAGCCCAACAACCTGCCACGCTCATCGTCGGACTGTCATTGTCAAAGTCCGATCAGGTTGAGCCGCTTTTGTTGCAAGCCGGGGCAAGTCATTTCGTCTCCAAGGATTCCGCCGCTGAGCGCCTATATGAGGCCATCATAACAGTCATGAAGCGACAGATGAGTCCCGATAGGGTCGGGAATGTCGGTTCGGCAATACCGAATCATGAATTACCCTCATAGGTGCTCCATTTGTATAGGTACTCCATCCGTCCCGGCAAGAGCTGCCACCCGTTCCCCGTCATGCAGGTGAATCAAGAGCCCACACCGCCCTTTCCATCCATGCGGATATGTTCTCCTGCATGGATGCACCAAGGTTCTAGCGTTGCAACGCATTTCCCGAAACCACGTGCATTGGGATGAGTGTACACGACACATGGTGATCGGGATGAGTAACCGTGAATGGAAACAATGTGATTCCGGACGACGTCAGACGATTTGTGTTGAGTAGCATTGATTCGATCGCGCAGCTCGAAGCGCTGCTGATCTTCCGAGGAAACCCGGAAACCGGGTGGTCGGTTCCTGCGATTGCCGCGCGTCTCTATATTGCCCAGGATCAGGTCGCTGCCATGCTCGCCCGTATGGCGGCGGACGGCTTTTTGATCGCGACGAACGACGACGGGACCGTGTACCGATATCTTCCGCGGCAGGAAGAATTGGCTCCGCTGGTGGACCGGTTGGCCGAGGAATACTCCAGGCATCTCGTGGCGATCACCAAGTTGATTCACGCGAAACAGAGCATGAGGATCAACGAGTTCGCCGATGCCTTCAAACTCAGAAAGGACCTACCGTAATGGCTGCGTGGATCTATGGGCTGTGCGGGATCATGGCGGGTTCCTGTGCCTGGTTGCTGTTGAGGGCGTACGGAAGAAGCGGGTATCGGCTTCTCTTCTGGAGCGGACTCTACTTCGTCTTGTCCACGATCAATAATGGCTTCCTCATGGTGGACAAGCTGATCTTTCCTGAGTCCATCGACCTGACCCTCTGGCGATTCGGGCTGGCGTTCGTCGCGATCGTGGTCCTGCTCGTCGGCCTTATTGGAAACGGGGAATAACCGTCATGGAATTGTTAGCGGGCAAGAGCTTTCTCGCGGGCGGCATCGCGGTCGGGGCGCTTGTAGCCGCGTTGTTTTTCGCGCGGTTCTGGCGAACGACGGCCGATCGATTCTTCCTCTACTTCGCACTCGCGTT
>DAISKX010000079.1:0-9828 GCA_036820725.1 Nitrospiraceae bacterium | reverse complement strand
GGCTCGCTCCAGTCCCAGCCGCTCCGGCAACCCCCGGCGGCAGCGACGTTTCGCCGCCAGGATGCAGAGAATAATGGGAGAGGAGAGGACCAGCAACACGTTGTAGAGGGCATACCACATCAGGCGGGCCTTCGACGGACGGCAGCATCCGCTTCGCCGGTCATCCGGTTGAGGGTATTCTCGAGCTCGACGCGCTTGCGCTCCAACTCAGTGGCCGCCGCCTCGCGTGACACATGAATCGGCTCTCCCCATAGAAAGATGCCTCTCGAAAACGGATACGGCATGATGAAGCGATCCCAACTCGCGAAGAGTTTTTTTTTGAGCAACCGAAGGCAAGCGGGACGATCGGCAACCCCGTCGCTTTGGCCAGCTGCACCACCCCCATTTTCGCCAACTGGCGAGGCCCCTTGGGCCCGTCCGGGGTGATCACCAGGTCGACACCGGATCGTCCGAGCCTGATGAGTTCCCGCAAGGCTTCGACTCCTCCCCTGGTACTCGATCCTCGCACGGCCTACAACCCGAACCGGGCAATAATGCGTCGGATGAGCTCACCGTCTCCGTGCCGGCTGATCAGCACATGGGCTTCGGTGCCGCGATACGCCAACGGCATCATCAATTGTTGGGCATGCCAAAAGGCGATAATCATCCGTTGACCCTGCGCAAGCAACCGATCCACGCTCTGTGCTCCTTCGACTCGCATGCGCATAGTGCGGCCTAGAAACCGAATGGTCTGACACCCGAGCGGAGGCACCACCGCAAATTTGGCCCGTGAGAGAATGGCTTTCAACATCATGCTGCCGGTGCTATCGGGCGCTGCTCACTCTTCGCTGAGGACGTCGTTCTCACCCTCCGGGCGTTAAAGCTCCTCGGGGGCTGCATCGGCGAATTGCATGGAATGCAGGCGTTTGTAGATTCCGCCCCGTCGCAACAGCTCCTCATGCGACCCGATCTCCATGATCCGACCTCGATCCATGACCACAATGCGATCGGCGTTCTGGACGGTCGACAGACGGTGGGCGATCACCAAGGTCGTACGGTTCTGCATTAAATTGACAAGTGCCAGCTGTACCACCCGTTCGGATTCCGTATCAAGCGCAGAGGTCGCCTCATCCAGAATGAGAATGGGCGGGTCACGCAGAATGGCTCGGGCAATGGCCAATCGTTGACGTTCGCCGCCGGAGAGTTTGAGTCCCCGTTCACCGATCAACGTACGATAGCCGTCTGGAAGCCTGGTGATAAAATCGTCGGCATACGCCAATTGGGCGGCTCGGACGATATCGTCATCCGATGCATCACTCCGTCCATACCTGATGTTGCCCATGACGGTCTCATCGAAGAGCACGACCTCTTGGGAGACGATGCCGATCTGCGCGCGCACGGAGCGCAAGGTACAGTCCCGAAGATCCACCCCATCGATCAGAATCTGCCCGGCAGTCGGCTCGTAAAATCTCGGAAGCAGGCTGACGAGCGTCGTTTTGCCGCTCCCGCTGCTGCCGACAAACGCAGTCATTTCGCCGGCGCGGATCGTCAGATCGACCCCGTTCAGAGCGGTCAACGTATGCCCCTCATAGCGGAAGGATACATCCCTGAACTCCAATGAACGGGTAATCGCCGGTATGTTCCTTGATCCGGTGTTGGCTTCCTGCTCGGTTTCCAGATCGAGCACGCCGAAGACCCGCTCGGCTGCCGCCAATGCCTGCTGGACCGTATTGTTGGCACCCGACAGCCGCCGGATCGGTGCATAGGCCATGAACATCGCCGCAAGAAATGAAAAGAACGCCCCGGGCGTCATCTCATCATGAATGACCAGGTAGCCGCCATACCAGATGATTCCGGCCACTCCCAGTACTCCGATGACTTCCATATGGGAAGATCCCAATGACGATACCTGGATCGCTTTCATGGTGGTCTGCACGAACGCCTTGTTGCTCGCCGTAAACCGACGGGTTTCTTCGTCCTCCCGTCCGAACGACTTCACCATGCGAATGCCGGCCAGCGCTTCCTGCAGGGCAGAGGCCATGTCACCCATCCGTTCCTGTCCCCTCGTGGCCAAACCCCGCAACTTCTTTCCCATCCGCACCATGACGGCCACCGAGATCGGGACGACCACCACCGATACGGTTGCCAGCTTCCAGTTCTGGTAAAAAATCACGCCCATCATCGCCAGGAACGTCAGGCCCTGTTGAAACAGATCTTTGAGCACGCCCGCGATCGCATTGGCCATCAGGGAGACATCGTTGATGACACGCGATACGAGACGACCCGAGGTGTTGGTGTCGTGGTATCGGATCGGCAGCTGTACCAACTTGAGGAACAGTTGCTCACGGATGTCCGCAATGACCTGATTGCCGATATAGTTCATCAGATAGTTTTGACCGTAATTGAACAGGCCTTTCAACACTGCGACGGCTAGAATGGCGAGGGGGAGCACGACCAGCAGACGTTCGTCACGGCTGATAAAGAGGCCGTCGAGTACAGGACGCACCAGCCACGCGTACGCACCTGAGAGCGCAGCGACGAGCATAGCGCAGATGAACGCAGCGGCAAGCCGGAGGCGGTACGGATGCAGATATCGGATGAGCCGCAAGTATTGATTCATACACGACACTCGGTTAAGACGACCTCGGCGGCACGCCGGGAGGCGCCCGGCTTCCCGAGCGATTCCCGTACGTCCCTCAAGTCAGCCTTCATCTGATCATACGCGCGCCGATCCTGCAATAATCGTTCGGCTTCATCCATGAGGCGTTCGGGGGTCGCCTCGTCATGAATCAGCTCCGGCACAATCCCCCGTCCCGCCACCAGATTGGCAAGTCCGATCCACGGTACCCGGATCAATAGGCGCGCCAACCGATACGTGATCCAAGAAGGGGCTCGGTAGAACAAGATCATGGGGGTTCCCACCACTGCCGCCTGCAACGTGGAGGTTCCCGACTTGACGACGAGGAGATCCGATGCCGCCATGACTTCACTGGCCTGATGGCGAAAGACCCGGATGGGAACCGGACTCTCCCGCATCAGCCGGTCGAGCAACTCATCTTGGATCGACGAGGCTTGCGCGAGGATAAATTCCATGGTCGGGTGTCGTGTCGCAAGTCGCTTCACGGTCTCCAGCAACAGCGGCACGTGTTCGTGCAGTTCCCCCTTTCGACTCCCGGGAAACAATCCGATCACCGGACCCGCGTCCGACAGGCCGAATTCCCGGCGCAGCGCCTGCTGGTCGTAAGACAGAGCCACCTCGTCCAGCAGAGGATTGCCGACGAAGGTGCAGCGCACACCGGCTTTTTTGTAGAGGGCCTCCTCGAACGGCAGAATCGCCAGCACATGATCCACGCGCCGCTGAATCCAACGCATTCGACCCGGCCGCCAGGCCCAGATCTGAGGAGCAATATAGTAGAGCACGCGACGGCCGGCAGCCTTGGCCACCCGCGCAAAATGGAAATTGAGGCCCGGGTTGTCGATCAATACGACCACATCCCATGGTTCCGACTGAATGACTCGTCGGATGCGCATGACTCGTTGGATCATCGGCTTGATCGACGCGGGACCGATCAGACCCATTAAATCCAGTTGCACCACATTCGGCACCAGTTCCGCTCCCGCCGCCTTCATCAATGTCCCACCGATCCCAACGATCGACAACGAAGGGTCCGCCTGACGTAAGGCTTTCACGAGATTCGCGCCATGCAGGTCTCCGGAGGCTTCGCCTGTGATGATCAGGATTCGCGGCATGGGCGGCACCTCAGGAGGAATCTCAAGCAACCCTGCCGGCTCGTCGCCTCACCGGGTCAAGCTCGTACCAAGCAGTTCGTCGGAATTTGATGCAGTGTGGCGCTGCATAAATGCACGAATGGCATCCAATACTTGGTGGGCGAGCTCGAGCACGGCGACCCCGGCTTCACCGCCGACGACAGGTGACGCGCCCGTCGATATGGCGTGCAGAAAAGACTCCAATTCGAGCTTGAGCGGCTCGTCGTCATTCCCGTGAACATGTTCGACGTCGATCGTGGGACGTTCGCCCGTTTTGTGAAGCCGGCGTCCGATCATACCCTGGCGGGTCTGGAAATCGACGGACACATACCCATCCCGCTGAAAAATGCGCAGACGACGCATCTTGTTCATCGACACGCGGCTGGACGTCAGATTGGCCACGCAGCCGTTTGCAAACTGAATTCTCGCATTGGCGATATCGATATTCGTGGAGAGGACCGGCACGCCGGCAGCACGCACCTCTTCCACCGGTCCCGGATCGAAAGAGAGCACCAGATCCAGGTCATGGATCATGAGATCAAGGATGACATCGACGTCCGTACCCCGCTCCCCGAAAGAGCTCAATCGGTGGCATTCGATAAACGCCGGCCGCCCGATGTGCGCGCGCATGAGTTGCATAATCGGATTGAACCGCTCGCTGTGGCCGACTTGCAACAGACATCCCTGTTCCTTCGCGAGACGGACCAATTCCCGCGCCTCAGCGACCGATACGGCAATCGGCTTCTCCACCAACACATGCTTTCCGGCCTGAAGGCAGGTTTTTGCGAGATCGAAATGTACCGAGGTGGGAGCTGCGATGCTGACCGCCTGTACTTCCTTGAGCAACCCGCCGATCTGCGTATAGATCTGCACCCCGTGGCGATCGCCGATCAATTTGGCGCGGGTCGGATCCGTATCCACCACTCCCACCAATCTCGATCCCGGCAATCCCGCATAGTGCCGGGCATGGTGCTGCCCAAGGTGCCCTACTCCGATCACGCCCGCTCGAATCCGTTTCATGCGTAGGCCTGTTGACGTCTCTGACAGACGAGGGATCGAGTCGGAACCGTCATGACAATTGCGCCACACCGACGATCGCGATCCCGGCACGGTCGGCTTTCTGAATGGTCTCCGCCCGGTCCAGCAAGACGCTCCGTCCGGCTTCCAAGGCCAGGACCTTGGCATCCACCGAGTCCATGACCTCGATCGTTCGAGGCCCCACGGCGGGGAGATCGAAGCGCAAGTCCTGCTGAGGTTTACAGCGTTTGACGACCACCGCCCCTTGTCGCGCGAGTTCCCCTCCTCTTCGTATCGCTCCGTCTGTTCCCTCAACCGCCTCCACCGCCACGATGACGCCTTCTTTCACGACCACACATTGCCCGATATCGATCTGACCGATATGCTGCGCTACCTCCCATCCGTAGCGGATGTCTTCCCATTCTTTCTTGCTCGGCTTCCGTTTCGTGAGCGGTCCGTCTTCGACCAGGATGCCCTGCAAACCGAACGTGGATTCCCGAACGAGAATCCCTTCTCGTTCCAATTCGGCGGCCACCCCTCGCAGAATTTGATCGTCCTTTAAACGGACCAGCCGCGCAGCGAGCGCCAGCGCCCGAAAGTCGGGTCGGACCGTCGTGAACACGTGGGTTTTTTTGATCCCGCCCAACATGACGGTTTCCCGCACGCCGTCGTCCTTCAATGCCTGAATGAGTTTGTTGAGCTGTCCGACCTTGATCCAATGAATCCGTTCGACGTAGTTGGCGAGTTCCGGTTCCGTTTCTCCCTGATGAGCCACAGCCGAGACGCGATAGCCAAGTTTGCGGGCGTTTTCGGCAAAGATGATGGGAAACCGCCCGTTGCCGGCAATGAGCCCGATGCAACCACGGGACGAATGCTCTGATGCCCCGTCGTTCTCACGCACCCCCCTTACTCCTCATCATGTTCCTGGTCCTTGCCGACCGAGCGGCAAATCCCGCGCTTCGTCCCTTCCATGAACGAGGCCACTTGTAACACATCGGGATTGTCCTTAAATGATTCTTTCGCCAGCTTCACGGCTTCGGCCACCCGATGTCCCGAGCGGAAGAGGAGATCGTAGGCATGTTTGAGCACGGTAATCCGTTCTCCTGAAAACCCGTGCCGCCGCAGGCCGATGGAATTGAGGCCATACATCCGCGCACGGTACCCGCCCGCAGCCCGCATAAAGGGCGGCAGATCCTGCCCGAGCGCACAGCAGCCTCCCACCATCGAATACGGTCCGATGCGGACGTACTGATGAATGCCCGAGAGGCCCCCGATGATGGCGTGATCACCGATGGAGATATGTCCGGCCAAACTGGCCGCATTGGCGAGAATGAGATGATTGCCAAGATGGCAATCATGCGCCACATGGACGTACGCCATCAGGAAGTTATGATCTCCGATCGTGGTTTGACCGCCTCCTTGGGACGTTGCTCGATTGACCGTGACATACTCCCGCAGGATGTTGTGCTGACCGATGATCACGCGTGTTGGCTCACCTTTGTATTGCAGATGCTGCGGTGGTCCGCCGACTGACACAAACGGATGCAGTTCGCAGTTGTCGCCGATCTCGGTCCAACCTTCGACCGACACATGAGACAGCAGACGAGTGCCTTTTCCCACTCGAACGTGCTCCCCCACGACGGAAAAAGGCCCAACCTCCACGTCGTCCTCCAGGTGGGCCTTCCGATGTACCACCGCTGTCGGATGAATCTTCACTCAGAACCTCCTCCACGAGTAGCAGACTGCCGGTTACGCTGCAGGGATCCGTGACATACGATCACGCAGGCTTGGGTTGACCGGATTCCTTTTCCTCCGTCACCATCGCCGTGATTTCAGCCTCACAGACCAGGTCGCCGGCCACCAAGGCCTTCGCTTGCATTTTCCAGAACGGCGGGCGCTTCTTGATGACGTCGATCTCGAAACGAATCTGGTCTCCAGGCACGACCGGCTTGCGAAACTTGGCGTGATCCACGCCTGTGAGGTACACCACCGGTCGCGCCACATGTCCCAATGATTTGAACGCCAACACCCCGCCTACCTGCGCCATGGCTTCAAGGATGAGGACGCCGGGCATGACCGGCCGTCCGGGGAAATGCCCTTGAAAGAAGGGCTCGTTGATCGTGACGTTCTTAATCCCCACCACACGACGGTCCGGTTCCAACTCAAGGATATGATCGACAAACAGAAACGGGTACCGGTGGGGAAGTAAGGTCTGAATCTCGACGACATCCATCGCTGACATCGGCCCTGCCTCCTGTTTAGACATTCGGATCACTTCGTCTGGCGGTCCAATTCTTTCACGACTTTCTCGGTCAGATCGAGCGACGGGTTGTGATACAGCACAATCTTCACCGTCGCCTCGTTTCCCTTATCGAGGATGGCCGTATACCCTTCTCTTTGAGCGATAGTCTGCGCCGCCTCGCGGATTTTTTTGGAGTATTCGGAGATCATGCCCCGCTGCTTTTCCTGGACCTCGCGGTTGAATTCCTGAATGCGCCGCTGGTAGGCCTCGAGCCTCGTGCGGAACTGTTCCTGTTTCTCCTTTTTCGTCTCTTCCGACATGTTCGGATCCTGGCCGGCCTTCTCGAGGTCTTTCAATTCCTGATCATCGGCTTCGATGATCTTCTGCCGAGTGGTAGAATAACTTTTCATTTCTTCGAGCGCGCGTTTCCCGGAGATACTTCGCTCAATTACTGCTTGCTGGTCGATGATCGCGACTTTGAGCGACTCGGCTGCCGTCGCGAACTGAGACAGCAATGCCCAAATGACCCCGACACACCAGATGGTCACGTGTTTCATAGGTTCTCCTCATCAATCCGGATTTGCATGCCGACCCCGATATCCGGTTTATGGATACTCCTTGTTGAATTCCTCAATCACTTGAGACGACACATCCACCGTGTCTTCAAAATAAATCGTCGGCCCGCCCCGCCCGCGGTCGATGATGACCTGCAAGGCCATCCGCTTGGCCACCTTGGACGCCAGTGCTTCAATCTTGTCGCGGAATCCATCCAGCACGTCCTTTTGCTTGTCCTGCACCTCGCGATTCAATTCCCCGACCTTCTGTTGATACTCCGCCATGCGTCGACGAAATTGCTCCTCGCGCTCCCGCTTGGCGGTCGGGCTCAGCACCGTGCCCTGCTTGACAAAATCTTCTTCCATGCGCCGGAGTTCTTTTTCTTCCAATTCGATCAGCGCCTGCCGGTTCTTCGTAAAGGAGGCGAGCGTATCGCGCGCTTTCTTGCCGGCATTGGTTTCACTGAGGATGCGTTGTGGGTCTACCACCCCGATACGCGTCGAAGACGGTCCGGCTGTCTGGCTCTTGCAACCGCCCACGGTGAGCATCAGCGCCACCACTCCCCAGAGTAGGATAGTTTTCATAGCTCCCGCATGTATAGCCGCTCGTCCTTGCACGACAGGCCGCACCTCCGGCCACGTTCTCCTAGAACAAGGACCCGATCGTAAATTCGAACACGCCTTTGCGTTCGTTCGGATTCGGATCAAGGTTTATACCATATGCCGCGCGGAGAGGGCCGAAGGGCGAAATCCAGCGGCCTTCGATACCCGCAGCCGTTCGCAGCTTGAAATCCACCGGTTCGTTGTCGTCAAACCCCTTTCCATAATCGAAAAACAACACCCCGTTGAGTTTCGCCTCCGAACTGATCGTGAAAATGAAATCATTGTTGAAGATCAGTTCTTTCGCCGCACCCAACAAAGACCCGCTCGGCGTCACCGGTCCTGCCCGCCCGAAGACAAACCCACGCATGGTGTTGATCCCGCCCACGAAGAACCGTTCTGTCAGCGGGATCGGCTTTCCTTCGAGACCTTCAGTGACCCCGTATCGCGCACGGACCGCGAACCTCGTATCGTAAATCAGCGGGGTGTATTTGACGACATCAAAGAAAAGTTTATAGAAATGGTTCGTCCCGCCCAAGGCCGGCGTTCCGTAGTCCGCGCCGATACTAAAGCGCCATCCCGTGCGCGGATCGAGATAGTAGTCCCGGGTGTCCCGGAAGATCGATGTTCTAAACCCCGTCGTCGATTGACTGCCCAACTGGCTGAGAATGATCTCCGGGGCATCCGACGTCGGATCGCGGTAGTTCAATTGCTCACCGAAGAAACTGGCGCTGGCGTTGACGTACTCGGACAACCACCGACTCCCCGTCACGCTGGCTCCTGACTTCGATTCGAAGTACGAGATAAAATTCGTCATGGTCCGATAGACGTCAAGCTGCAACGAGTTGTAGGAGTCATTGACGTAGGGATTGCGAAAGGTGATCAGACCGAGCGTGCGCTGCTGGCCCAACTGGCCACGGATGCGTCCCAACCATCCCTTCCCGCCGAGATTTCCTTCGGTGATATCGGCGATCGCGACCAACTGATCCAATGTACTGAACCCGCCGCCGATACTGAACTGGCCGGTAGGCTTTTCTTTGACTTTGACGTTGAGGTCGACCTTGTCCACGTCGATCTGCTGCGGCAGAATTTCGACCGTTTCGAAGAAATTCAGATTATTGAGGCGTTGAAAACTGCGCTTCAACGCCGTGGTATCGATCACATCCTGTTCGTCGACACGAAGCTCCCGGCGAATCACGTTGTCACGGGTCTTGTCGTTTCCGTTCACGTGAATTTCACGGATGCGCATCATCTCGCCCTCCTTGAGGTTGAGAATGATGGTGGCGGTTTTTCGTTCATTGTCCGGGGTCACGTTCGGCAAGACATCCGCAAAGGCATAGCCGCGCGCGCCGTAGAGATCGGTAATTCTGGTAATTTCTCCCCGGATCTTGGCCCGCTGAAATACTTCGCCGGGCTTGATGTTCAAGCCTTCACGCAGTTCACTATCTTCGAACACCGTATTGCCGCGGAACCCCACGTGAGCCACGGTGAACGGCTCTCCTTCCATGACCGAATAGGTGATGACGAACCATTTCTTGTCTTCACTCAGCTCGATCATCGGCTGACTCATCTGCACGTTCATATACCCCTTGTTCAGATACAGCTCCCGCACACGTTCGATATCGTTGACGACTTCTTCACGTTTCAGAATACCGGCGTCGGACAGGA
>DAISKX010000078.1:0-9854 GCA_036820725.1 Nitrospiraceae bacterium | reverse complement strand
CTGAAATAATGCCCTGAGATGACCGGCCAGGCGAGCCGTATCTACAGTCAGTTTGACCTCAACGGTGCGCATGGTCGTTTGGCCGGTTGTGGTGGAAGTGTGGCCGGGGTATTCGTCAAAGCGTAGCACACTGCTACTGTACGCGAGGAGTTCTCCCCGCCCGAGTCGCAGCGCTTTGATCTCGGGGTCTCCTTCCAGAAGAGGAAGCGCCTGAGCGGCGGCACGCGTCTTTGCTTGAAGCAGGGCAAGCCGCTGACCGTCCGATTCCGAATCGAACGTGCCGAGGGTGTGCGTGCCCGTCACGTTGACGGTGTGGATTTCGGCTCGGAGGGTAAGTGGCAGAACACCTAGAATGAACGCCGCTCCGGTGAGCCATCGAAGGCTGAGCGATGTCCAGTTACTCACTCCACATTGTATGCTGCCAACTTCTCAGAATCCACGTCTATCACGGTCTGATGACAGAACAGGCGTCGCTGTACGGAATTCCGCCCAGCAACTGCCACGCTTGTTGGACCTGTCTAAACCGATCGCGAGTGATGCGTGGGATGCCTGCGTGATGGGCCGGACGGGATCAACTCCTGACTCAAACGAGTTTCATAGCGAGTGGACTGTAGCGATGACCAAGCTGACCTGCATCCGAACAAGGGTTACTGAATGGTACTCATGGACGAGAAGGTTACATGCTTCGGTTTTATGTGAAAGCAGTCAGCATCGCTAAAGGATATTGGACGGAGTGATTGGAGAGAGGCAGGGGACAGAGGGGAAGAACGCGTTCGGTGATCTGACGTGAAGCGTGAAGCATCTTAAGAGCGCGTCCGTTGCGACGACACCCATCAAGCCGATGCCGTGATTTCTACAAGACCGTACTGGTGTGCCCGGATGAGCAATTTCTGACGGTTCGTCACGCCTAGCTTGTCAAAGATATTTGTCAGATGATGCCGGACGGTGATACCCGAGATGCACAGTCGATCCGCAATATCTTTATTCGACAGTCCCTGACCGATGAGCACGATGACTTCGCGTTCGCGTTCGGTCAAGGCACTCGGCCACTTCACCGGGCACGGCTCACTCACATGAGATGAACGAGGCGCTCCCGTCACCGTCGAGGCGGGGACACCAGTGGGGACCCTCACCGGTTCTGCCTGCGCCAAGCCAAGGCTTTCGATCGTAGCGATCAGCACGGCCGGTGGCTGAACTTTCAAGACAATGCCGTCCACACCAGATGAAAAGGCTTCCCGCGTTCGTTCTTTATCCTCAAAGCCGCACAATAGGATAAGTTTTGAATCTTGCAGCACAGATTTTACCTTGCGGATGAGTCCGGTCACATCGATCTCCGGCTCCATATCGATGAGAACAATTTGTGGTTTCTCCCGTAGAATCATTTCCTCAGCTTTCACCCCACAGCAGGTCTGTCCCACCATTCGAATATTGTTTGCCGTCTCGACGATTCGTTGCAGACCCAATTGGACGAGATGATTGTTGCTGACGATAGCGATCGTCATGGCTTTTCGTCGTGCATTGTTCATCTGATGACCTATTGGATGCAGTGAGAAAGGTGAGTTGCAGTGGTCCGCGTCGGTGCTATCAAAAATCTGTTCATGCGCACGGACACGTACGTATTAAATGATAAGGGCAACGATTGTACGTATTTAAAACTAAGTGTTATGGATGACTACCAAAGCCTTCACAGGAGCGGCATAATGGCATAGCCGTTGGTGGCTTCGCAACTAGAAAACCTACTGTAGCTCGCTGTAGCCCTTGCTCCACGGGCATTTACGGGGAATCAGCCAAAAATCTTTGCCTTGTTCAATAATGTACAGAAACGTGAGTCGGGTTAGGTCGTGTGCTTGTATGCGAATTTCATGCAAGAGATCCCAACCGCCCATCAGACATGCAATAAGACTACAGAAACAAATACCTACATTGCGAAAGCCTATTGAGAAACGCGTTGAAAAAAGACAATGAGAAGAGAACATCTTTGTGAAAAAAGAAATAGGAAGTGAAGTGCAAAGTGTCCGGACCTTTGTGCCTGTCTGGCACAAAGGTGCCATGCCAAGTGATTTTTCGTCACTCCGAAAAAAAGCACAATTGTCCGATGTTGCAGATTTGCTTTGCCCTGTATAACCACCACGCCTTTGATCGTCCGGATGGGACTAAGAGGGCGAAGCTACGTACCCACTCGTGTTTCTGAGCTTATCCAAGGAGTAGTTTCACATCATGCTTACGGCCAACTCTGAGTCTGCACCAGCCTGTCAATGGTACGCACTTCGTACGCGCTCCCGTCATGAAAAGATTGTTCGGGATCGACTCGACGGCAACGGGTTCGAACCATTCCTACCGCTGATGAAGACCTTGCGCCAATGGTCGGACCGCAAGGTGTGTACGGAGCTACCCCTATTCTCCGGCTATTGCTTTGCGAGATTTGATTTACAGTTTCGTTATGCAGTGCTCCAGATTCCCGGCGTCATCGACATCGTCGGGATCACCGGACCCCAAGCCATTCCGGTAGAGGAGATGGACGCGCTCAAGGTGGTCGCGGGTAGCAATCGATCGTGTGAGGCACATATGGATCTCACCGAAGGCTCGTGGGTCGAAGTGGTCAGGGGACCTTTGATGGGCCTCAGAGGGCAACTCGTGAGGAAGGCTGGACAGCATTCTATCGTGATCCGTGTTCACCTCATTCAACAGGCCGCATCGGTGCACATCGATGTCAGCGAAGTGACCCCCGTTCATTGAACCTCGCAATCATTCCCTTGCATTGAACTCTCCACTCGTCTTTCCCATCCAATCTCCTTGGGTGCAGGACGAAGAAGGCATGGAAGCCATTATGTCGACCTCACGCTTCACCCGTGAACAAGTGTTGAGCGTCCTCCGGGAACTCGATGCGGGACAGACGGTGAAGGACGTATCGCAAAAGCATGGTATTTCGCCCAACACCGTGTATCGGTGGCGAGTGAAGTTTGCCAAAAAAAGAAAGCCAGCAATAGACCGTCTCCATTCATTAGTGATTGAAAATCGCCGACTCAAGAGCCAATTCGCGGAGCTCTCACTTGATTACAACACCCTTCGGGCGGCCTTGATCAAGGAAGCAAAGACGGAGTGTTAGCCGCTGGGTGCAGGTAACGACGGACGTCTTCTTCGATCGGGAAGAACGTGACGACAAACTCTCCAATTGAGGCCATGGAGCATCATGCGTTTATCAACGAAGGCATCCATAAGCTCGACAAGGCTCATCTTGCGCCCTATCCGGTCTCAGTCTTTTCCGGCAAGCCGGGGTCTTGAAATGGAAACGGAGGATGCCATCTCGGCATCCGCTGTCTTTACATAATGGGATCATTCTTCATTACTCTGCATCAATGAAATCTTTTGCGGAGGGCCTACAATGCGTTCGTTATATCCCATACTGGTCGGTCTGTTCATTGGCTTCGGCGTAGCACCGGCATTCTCTCAGTCACATGTCAGTCAGCCGATACCTGACGGAGCACATGTCCCTGATGCCTCGTTTACACCCGGAGCTGCAAATTCCGTTGATAGGGCAAACGGGCTTGGTCCTAAAGACAGCCTCACGGCATCCACGGCGCTGCCGACGCTTCCATCTGCTCATGCCATAGAAAAATTTTCGAACATCGTCACGGATGCGTACACCATCGGAGCTGAAGATATTCTGGAGATTACTGTGTGGAGGAACCAGGATCTGTCCAAGATGGTGCAGGTACGTCCCGACGGTAAATTTTCGTTGCCGGTCATACGGGACATAGTGGCGGTCGGAAAAACACCGTCTCAACTGGCCGATGAGATTACGCGCAGGCTGAAGGAGTATGTGCAGAATCCGGTCGTCGCAATCAGTGTGAAAGAAGTCAATAGTTATAATATGTTCGTATTAGGAGAGGTTGTGAGGCCTGGGAAATACCCTCTCAAGAGCAAGACCACGCTGCTGCAAGGAATTACCATTGCCGGGGGATTCACCCCTGTTGCAGCCAGAAATCAGGTCGTTATTTTCCGATTCGGCGAGAATGGATCGGGAATGCAGACGTTGACGTCCAGTTACGACGATATTGTGTTGCGTGGTGGAATTGGGGGGAACCTCGAACTCAGGGCGGGGGACACGGTTGTGGTGCCGAGCGAAGCCATGGTCGTATTCCCAGGTCAGCCACAATAACGAGATGTAATGTCCACAGGTGTAACCGACATGCGCACACAAAACTTCTTTCATGGCGCAGTGCTTGTCAGTGCGATCAGCGTCATCTGCACAATAGTCGCAGGATGCACGTCGTCGATTGTACAGGAACGGGAATACGATGCTCCCAGCGGGTTCTTACTCGGCCCGGAAGACCTATTGGAGATCACCGTCTGGAAAAACCCCGACTTGTCGAGAGTCACACCCATACGCCCGGACGGTCTCATTTCGATGCCCATCATCGGCGACGTACAAGCGTCGGGGCTGACGGCGGATGCATTGGCCCACCGCATCGCGGATCGCTTCAAGCAGTTTGTCGCCGGCAACCCGGCTGTGTCGGTCAGCGTGAAAGAGCTCAACAGTTATTGCATCTTTGTGTTGGGAGAGGTGGCAAAACCGGGCAAGTACCAGGCCAAGTCGTACGTCACGTTGCTGCAGGCCATCTCGATGGGCGGCGGCTTCACGGAATACGCGAAGAAGAACAAACTGCAAATTGTCCGGAACAAACTAAACGGAGACAATAAGTTCCGGGAAACGCGGATTCCCGTTCGGTATGACGATCTATTGGCCGGACGGGGTGAGCCTGGCAACATTATTCTACTCTCCGGTGACACCGTGGTGGTGCCGTAGTTGTGGTACTGGAACGTTCCACGATGATCGCCAAGGAATTGCCCGCTTCTCCTTCAGAGGAACTCATGAGTGTTTATAAGCGCATGGCAAGAGGTCTAGAAATACTTCGCGCGACGCCCGACCGGCAAGCTACGGTGAATGTGGTTCCATCAGATGAACGGGAACAAGGAAATAGGTCACCACGATGACAGCGCTGAGTCAGCCGCGAACAGCGGAGTTACCGTCTGAAAGTACAGGAGTCCTAAAGCAGCCCTACACGGGCGGCCAACGGTTGCGGGTCGGCGTGATCGGGTCCGGTGCTTTTGCAGCACAGGGCCACATACCAATCTTACAGACCAATGCGCAGGCCGAAGTCAGGGCAATCTGTGGCCGCAATCACGATCGTACAAATGCAATAGCTGCACAATTCGGCATCCAGACTGTGTACACCGACTATCGAGAACTCTGCGCGCGACCGGACATCGACGCTGTGACCATTGTGACGCCCAATGCATTTCATGCGGATCAGGCGATCTATGCATTCCGATGTGGCAAGCATGTGCTGTGCGAGAAGCCGTTGGCAAGAACGCTGTCTGAGGCTCGAGCCATGCTGGAGGCGGCCAGCACCAGCGGCAAAATCCATCAGGTTTACTTTCTTTATCGTTGCCTTTATGGCGTGCGGGAGTTGAGACGGCGGGTTCTCGCCGGCGACATCGGCAAGCCATACCTATTGAGAGTGCAATACGATGGATGGAGAGGCCTGAACCGCGATTGGAAGGTAACGTGGCAGGAAAAGCAGGATGTCTCCGGGGGAGGCGAATTGTACAATCACGGCAGTCACCTCTTTGACATCGCTCGATTCGTCCTCGGTCCAATAAAAAACGTGACTGGATTCCTGCATAGAATTCCGCGGAAACAACCTGACGCGTCGACGGGGCTGATGGCGGATGTGGAAACCGATGATATCGCAGCGGCTTGGTTTCGCTACAAATCCGGCGCCCACGGCCAGTGGTTCGCCAGTCGAGCGACTCCTCGTTCCGGGGAAAATGGCTGGCTCGAAGTGATAGGACCGGACGGCGCGCTACGTGCACCGTTGAGTCGGGGAAGGGTGGACTGCCTTCAGATTCATCGGCCACACCAGCCATCCTGGGAGCCCCTGCCGCTTCCGGCAGCCGCTGGCGACGGACTGCCCCATTGCCTGACAACTATGATGAACAGTTTCGTCGATGCCTGCATCAAGGGATACTCAAACCTGGAAGCGGATGCCACATTCGTCGATGGAGTGGCTGCTCAACAGGGTCTGGATGCGGTCCTCCTAGCCGATAAGCAACATACCTGGGTTCCTCTCCCCGAAATCTCCGGCACGTGATTCGATATAGCCAATGTCCAGCGGCCAGCCTTCCTCGAGTATCTCAGAGGGGGCAGGCTTAGACCATCCGCTCGTTGCAATGACCCCAGCCGGCAGGGCGCTGTCTGCGATCGAAGTGATATTCAATGAAGTAGAGATGCGGTGCAACCGATGCGGATGCGGCACCGCACACGGAGAAGGTACAAGCGATCGGGTTACACGTTGTGGAGCAAAGCCGACTGGAGGATCCCATGGACACTGGGCTGCAGACCCCCGGAATCAAAACCATAGTCGAACGTTATTTACCGGCCTTCGAGCAGCTTCTGCGGCTCATCGACCAAGATGCCATTGAACGGATCGTCGAAAGCCTATCCGCAGCCAGAGAAAACGGTGCAATGATTTATGTCGCCGGCAATGGCGGAAGTGCCGCAATTGCCTCCCATTGGGTCAACGATCTCGGAAAGGCAACGAAGCGATCGGGATCTCCGCCCATCCGCGTCATGAGCCTAAGTGACAATGTATCGTGGCTCACGGCCTTGGCCAACGATGAAGGCTATGAACGCGTGTTCTCAGGGCAACTCGAAAACTTCGCCAAACCAGGAGATGTCCTGGTGGTCATTTCATCAAGCGGCAATTCGGTCAATTTGATTCGAGCCGTTGAGCTGGCCCGTGCACGTGGCGTTGTCACCATCGGACTCCTTGGGTTCGATGGGGGCAAACTGAAACTTCAGGTGGATGACTATCTGCTCCTCCCGACGGAAAAGGGAGCGTACGGTTTGGTAGAGCCTGGGCATCAGTTGATTTGTCATGTTGTAACAGCGTGTTTGGCCAAGGCAACACCAGTGGCCTCCGGTTCCAGCTTAGGGCAGTAATATGTCGGCGGAGTATCAAAGACAGTCCATGCAACGGCCGACGCAAACGGTCATCCTGGCCGGCGGCCGCGGTACCAGGTTAGGTCCTCTCACGGACCTGCGACCGAAGCCGATGCTCGAGATCCACGGGAAACCATTCCTCGAGTATCTCGTTGAAATGCTAGCCGCGCAGGGCTTCAAACACATTCTTCTCTTGTTAGGCTATTTGCCGGAGGTGGTTCAGAGCCACTTTGGCGACGGCAGTAGGTGGGGGGTCCAGATCGACTATTCGGTGAGCGCGGTGGAGAACGATACAGGACGAAGAGTAAGGCTCGCGGCGCCGCAGATCGATGAATGTTTCCTTCTCATGTACTGCGACAACTATTGGCCGATGGACATAGACAAAATGTGGGAACGATACATTCTGGCCAATGTGCCGGCCATGGTCACCGTCTACCGAAACAGGGACGGGTACACGACCAACAGTGTCAAGGTGGACGAGAAGGGGTATGTCATTGATTACGATAAGAGTCGTACGCATCCTGGTCTCCAAGGGGTCGAGATCAGCTATGCGATTCTGAAAAAATCCGTCCTCGATCTCTTGCCCGAGGAGAATATATTGTTTGAAACCACGGTCTATCCACGGCTTGCCGCACATCATCAGCTGGCGGCCTATGTCACGGACCATCGGTACTATAGCGTCGGATCCCTCAAGCGGTTGCCTCTCACGGAAGCCTTTCTGGCCCGCCGGCCGGCGGTGATTCTTGACCGAGATGGAGTCCTCAACAAGAAACTACTGAAGGCGCAGTATGTCCGGTCGTGGCATGAGTTCGAGTGGCTGGCTGGCGCAAAGGAAGCGCTGCGGCTACTCAAAGAGGCAGGGTATCGAATTATTGTCGTCTCTAACCAAGCGGGCGTCGCACGGGGGGAGATGACCGAGGCGCAGTTGTTGGAAATACACGAGCGGATGAAGCAGGAGACGGTAGGAGCCGGGGGTGCCATTGAAGCGATCTATTACTGTCCACATAACTGGGACGATGGATGTGAATGCCGGAAACCCAGGCCGGGCATGCTGTTCCAGGCTCAACGCGAGCATCACCTGGATCTGAGCCGGACCACATTCATCGGTGACGACGTGCGCGACGCCGAAGCCGCCGAAGCCGCCGGGTGCCCCTCTGTACTCCTATCGGACGGGGTATCCCTCCTCGATGTGGCCCGCGCCATGGTCAATCACACACAGAGTAGCCTCACGGTCTCGCGAAACTAACCGTTCCACACCCACCTTTCTTCAAGCCGGCCTTATCTCAAAGACAGGGGGAAACAATGGCAGACATGAGACGGGTTCTTGTCACGGGCCACAATGGCTATATCGGCTCCGTGTTAGTGCCGTGTTTGTTGCAAGCAGGATATGACGTGGTGGGTTTGGACACGGGCTATTATAGCCAATGCACGTTGGTCGAGGATCCAACAAATGTATCGTGGATTCGAAAGGACATTCGTGACCTCACGCCGAACGATCTGCGTGGAATTGATGCGGTCGTGCATCTGGCGGCGTTGAGCAATGACCCGATTGGAAATTTACAATGGGAATGGACCGAGGACATCAACTACAAAGCCTCGGTGCAGCTCGCTGAACTGGCCAAGGCAGCAGGGATAAGACGGTTCCTGTTTTCATCTTCCTGCATCATGTACGGAATGGCGGCAGCGTCAGTCGTGACGGAAGACTCGCCGTTGGATCCAAAAACAGACTATGCACGATCCAAGGTGAACAGCGAGCAGGCTATCTCCAAGCTGGCAGACGAGAATTTCTCGCCTGTCTTTTTACGTAACGGAACCATCTACGGTGTTTCCCCGCGGATGCGATTTGATACTGTACTGAACGACCTTGTGGGTCGGGCGGTGACCACGAACAAAGTGACCTTGCAGAGCGACGGCAAGCCGTGGCGACCGGTGATTCACGTGCAGGATGTGGCTCGTGCCTTTAAGACGGTCCTCGAGGCGCCTACGGCTCTCGTGCATAACGAAGCCTTTAATACGGGAGCCAACCATCTCAATCATCAGATCATCGAACTCGCCGAGATCGTGACGAAAACGGTACCGGACTGTGAGCTGGAGGTGCGGGGGGATTCCGGCGCCGACCAGCGGACGTACAAAGCGGATTTTGGGAAGTTCGCACGGACCTTTCCCAACTTCCGGTTTGAGTGGACGGCCCAAAAAGGAGCCAAGGAGCTGTATGAAACCTTCCGCCACATTGGGTTGACCCACGAGACGTTCACAGACAAGCGGTTCACACGTCTGAAGTGGCTCCGACACTTGCTCGAAACCGGCCAGTTGGATAACTCATTACGCTGGAAGAAAGAAGGGGTCAAAAGCCGTGCCTGTATTGATGGAGTCAAGATTGTGCCGTTGCGACAGATCGTCGATGAGCGCGGCAAAATCATGCACATGATGAAGGCGACGGACCCGCACTTTCAGAATTTCGGGGAGATTTATTTTTCGACGGCTTGGCCGGGTACGATCAAGGCATGGCATATACACCAGACCATGACGATCAATAACGCGGTGATCAGCGGGCGCGCAAAACTGGTGATGTATGACCTTCGCCCGGGATCGCCGACCGAGGGCACGCTCCAGGAAGTGTTTTTTGGCGAGGATAACTATTGTCTCGTCCAGATTCCTCCCGGTATTGCGAACGGCTACAAGGCGTACGGAGACAAAATGGTCATCCTCGCAAACTGTGCAAGCGAGCCGCACGATCCTCAGGAAATGCTTCGGCTTGAGCCATTCACATCTGAGATCCCGTACGACTGGGCGGTGAAGCATGGCTAGACGCGGCGTGTCGGCTCCCAGCCTGGTGGTCACACGGACG
>DAISKX010000077.1:0-10032 GCA_036820725.1 Nitrospiraceae bacterium | reverse complement strand
GAATGTCGTCGCCCGCAAGCATAATGGTGTCGAGCGTATCCTCGGCGATGGGCGATCGACCGGTACCGTCCCTGCCGGTCCTCCTCTGGTACTTAGATGAGTACTCACGGCCTGTATCGGACCGATTAACCATTGGAGGTAATCCACTACGTGCGAGCCAAATGCCAACAATACACCCCCGCCGCTCGACGGATCGAATTGCCAGGACCATTCGCGGTTGCCGGCCCCCCGTCCTTTTACCGTCCACTCGACGTCGATTCGCAGGATCCTTCCGATCGTCTGCTCTGCCAACAATTCCTTCAACCGGATACGTTCCGGGGATAGGCGAAACATATAGTCGACCATGCACACGCGTCCAGCGTCCAGCGACCGATCTAACATCCGAACGGCTTGGTCGGTACCAAGGCCGAAGGGCTTCTCGCACAGTACATGTTTTCCGGCGTTCAGTGCCTGCATGACGATGTCGTATTGGGCTGCCGGGGGAACCGCGACGACCACGGCGGAGATATGTTTGTCGTCGACCAGTTCCTGCCAGGAGGAATAGGTTCGTGGAATGCCCTGTTCCAGCGCGATGCGCTTGGTCTTGTCGGGATCCCGTCCAGCGATCCCCGCCACTTCGACACCAGGAATCTTCCGGAAGGCCGGCGCGTGAACCTTTGCACCAAATCCCGTACCGATAATACCGATGGACAGTGCTTCCATGCGTCCGTATCAGCCGCCACTCCTTACCAGTCAAGAACCATCGGTTCGGGCAACGGCATGATGAACTTTGACTTGAGGCCTTTGCTCCGTAGTTTTCTCGGTATGGTCTCACCAAGATGCCATGCCAGTACGAGTGCATAGTCGGGTTGATCTTCAAACAACTTGGCCTCGTCCACAACCGGCACATGCGTCCCCGGTGTATACAATCCGACCTTTAGCGAGTTGGATTGTTCGGCAATATAGTTCAAGAGATCCGGGCCGATTCCGCAATAATTCATGACGGTGCTCGATCGACCCGGAGATCCGATGCCCGCGATGCGGTGCTTTTTCAATTTGAGATCGCAAAGCAGTCGCATCAGTTTCAACTTGGAGTGTTGGACACGCTCCCTGAATTTGTCGTACAGCGCCCGGCTGTAGAGCCCGTACGATTCTTCCAGTTCGACCAACTGCCGCATGCGGTCGCTCGGCTGTGCTGCATGACCTTTGACCGCATACACGCGAATGGATCCGCCGTGGTTGGGAATGCGCTCGACATCAACCACGTTGAAACCGAATCTCCTCATCATGTCCTGCATCGGCCTAATCGAGTAGAACCGCAAGTGTTCATGGTAGATGGTGTCATACTGCAGCGTATCGATGAGATCCAGCAGATAGTGGGATTCGGATACAAATGTGCCCTTCTCCTCGAGCAGCGTATGAATTCCTTGCAGGCAGGGCCCCAGGTTGGCGACGTGGGCAAACACGTTGGCCGCCGTAATCAGAGATGCCGGCCCCTCCTTTTTGAAGATATCCGCAGCCACCTCCCGGCTAAAAAATGATTGAATGGTCGTAATACCCCTGGAATTGGCGATCTTGGCGATACCCGTCGGCTCCACACCCAACACACGCATCCCTCTGGATTTGAAGCCCTGCAGGATCGTGCCGTCATTCGATCCAATGTCTACCACGAGACGCCCGGGCTCAATCCGCAATGTGTCGATCAGCTTGGCGGCCATCGCGTCGAAGTTGCTCTTGAGAGCTCCCGTGATCCCGGTCGTGTACGGGTACTCTTCATAAAATAACTCTTTCGGATCGACTGCATGATTGATTTGGACCAGGCCGCACGGCTCACACCGGTACAGGTCCAACGGATAAAACGTCTCCGGTTTCGTCAACTGAGCGGGGCGCAACAGTGAATCGCATGGAGGATGATGTCCGAAATCGAGAATGTGCGCGAGCGGCGTGTGCCCGCAGTTTTGGCAATAGTTGAAATGGCCGCTGACCACTCCGACCGGCTCGTTGCTTCCCGCGCGACCGGACGGGCGTCCAGCTTCCCCGTCTGTCGGGGAAGGACCAGTTGACCTATCGCTTGCCATCGTCATCTCCTTTTGAAGTCCAACCCACCTGTGCGCACATGCCTCGATTACAATGGCATGCCTGCTCTCGTGCAATCCGGTGCAGGCTCATTTGGATTCCGCCCATCCACGCATCACCGATTGCCACGAGATGAGCGGCGCGACCCGGATCCACAACGCCACGACCACCATCCCAGCGAGAATAATCTTGGCCGGGAGCGGCAGGCCCACCCGATAGGTCACCAGATATATCCCTATGACCACAGTCATACCCCAAAGGAAACCGGCTTCGAGACCGTAGGGACAACCGAACCTACGTGCCAAGTAGAACCGGGTTCCGTGCAAGGCCATAGCCCCCATCACAGCCGCACTCGTCGCTCCGATGACGCCGAACATCCAGGTGCCGGCACAGACCAACCCCATCGCTCCCACGCTCACAGGGATGGAGGACCAGGATAAAAGCAGGTTCCGGCGGACCGTCAGCAGGTACTGTGTATATGGAATGGCCATGCTGTGGATAAACACCAGCAGAAACCAAATCGGCACCAGGTCGGCTGCCTGGTCAAACTTTCCGTGCGTTAGTATGTGAATCACCTCCGGCGAAAACAGGGTGACGAGAATCCCTCCTGCCGTCACACAGAGGTACCATAGCGAGACCGTCTCTTCAACTTGCCGCGGCGGCTCTTTGGAATTTCCGGCGTACAGTTCCAGAAACGTAGGGGTCACGGTCCTGGAGTATGCTTTGGTGACGGTCACGAACATCCCGCGATAGCTTTGTGAATGGGCATAGACACCCAGGGCACCGAGATCCACCCATCGCTGGATGACAAACCGATCCAGGCTGTTCGCCACAACATCCATCATACTGAAGGGAATGGCCGGCAGGCCGGTTCGAACAATTTCTTTGAACCAGTGCAAGCTGGGCCGGACGGAGACCTTGCAAGCGATGTATGAGAACCCGTGAATCGCAGACATCAGCCCGGCCGCAATGGGCGCTAAGAAGAGAGCCAGCACACCGATCTTCACCACTGAAAGTCCCACCAAGGTGGTGACCGCGCCGGCCCCCCACTGCAGCGACTCGTTGAGGGCATGGCTGACGGATGCCCGCTCAATCACCATAAGCGAACTGAGCGTAACCCAGAACGTACCGGCCAGCAATCCGAGCAGGGCCAACCCGAAATACTGGTGATACTCGGGCCGATAGTCGCGTATGAGAAACGGAAGCACGAACGGTGACACTACCCAGAAAATCGCGATCCAGGCCGCTTTCATCGAAATATTCGCGACCAGAAGATTGAACAGCAATTCCTTTCGTCCCGGTTCCGACGTCGCATGCCAGTGGCTGGAGAGCACCCAGTGATCGCCGGTCGAGGAAAGCGGGGTTACCAGCATGGCAGCCGCCGTCAGGATGGCAACTGTCCCGATATCGGCCGGATCGAGGTAGTAGGTGGTGATCGGGACCATGACGCAGACTCCGAGAACGGTTTGGAGCAGCGTCGGAAGCAGGAACCACAGGAAGCTCTTATTCACAACTGCTTGAGCCTTTGGCGCCGAATCGTCGGAAATGGCTTGTCCTACGATGCACGATCGACTGCCCCCAGTATACGACTCACCGACCGTGCAGGAGTTTCAGCGCTGGTATCCACCACGACTTCCGCATCAAGCGGTTCTTCATAGGGATCGGATACACCCGTAAATTGCTGGATTTCACCCCGCAATGCTTTCGCATACATCCCTTTCACGTCCCGTTTGATGCATTCCTCCACCGAACATCGAACCCACACTTCCACGAACGTTCCGGTCCCGCCTGCTTTCTCCACCATGGCGCGTACCTCGTTCCTGCTCTCCCTATAGGGTGAAACCGCGGCTACGATGCTCGAGACTCCGTGCTTGGCCAAGACCTGACACACCCACCCGATTCTGAGAATATTCGTGTCCCGATCAACCCGCGAAAACCCCAACCCCTTCGAGAGATGCGTGCGTACGACATCCCCGTCCAGGACCTCAAGGTTGGAAAGCCCTCGTTCAAACAGCGCCCTGGCCAATAGGTTGGCAAGTGTGGTTTTCCCCGAACAGGGCAATCCGGTCAACCAAATCGTCAACGCTTTCATTCATTCGTTCTCACAGCAACATGCCGACGCGACGGTCACACGCGAACGCCGGTGTTGGTCATGATGGTGAATGAGACCGACACAGGGAGGAGGCCTTTCCAGCTCCACCGCAAGACCGGGGCACGATGCACCGTGCCATAAGAAGGAGCGACGCGACCCGTTTCCTTTCTCGTCTGAACCTCCAACGGCCCGCCGCCGGGGAACGCCACCGGCGGGGCGAGGCGCAGGCGCGTCCGCGCGGTCACAATGTCCCATCCGTTTTTGTGCGATTCGAGCAGACAGTCTGCAGAGAACGGGAACGTCCAGTCCAAACAATGCGAGGTGGAAGAATCCGCGACACCCGAAAAATGATCGATCACCTGTATGGACATCTCGCGGTGATGAACCCGTACATCACGCCGGTGCAGGATGGGACTGGGAAGCCGCTGGTACCCATCGTATTCTGCCGATACGCAATCCAGTGAATCACCAATTTCCCATAGAAGAACCCGAGGTCGACCATCCCGATGTAAACAGAACGGTTTGCCTGTCCGCCGATTCTGTTCCACACCATCGATCATCACGGTAGAATGAGAGGCAGTACTACGAAACAGGTCATAAGTCCGCGGATCTGCAGTATAAACAAAACAACCTGGATCTACAAGGATATCTTCCCCGCCCAGGTTGATTTCCAGGGAGAGGAGGTCGTTATGTTTATGAGTGCCAAGGCCATTTGTGCCCACTGGGTTGCAATTGAACAACACGTACGCATCGCGATCGCGCATGATATAAAAACCGCCGGCGGAAAATGCGACACTTTTACGAGGGTCGTCTTGCCTGTCTTGAGGGTGCGACCACAATTCGTGGCCTTGACCGCCGAACCACAGGACTTCGATGGCGCGCGGCCCGGCCGCCTGCCACCAATCGCGACGTCCGTACAACACGGCCCCGACAGCCAGGACATGACGATGATCCCGCACATCTTGTGAACCATACCCCGTCAGGATGTGAAGACGGCCGTTATCTCCGTCTCCGATCTGCGGCGACAAACCATTCGGTTTCGTGTACGCATGGACGAATTCACACATCAGTTGGAGCCGCTTGTGAAAGGGATCAGGAAGAGTGAGCGCATGCCGCCGGCATAGTGCTGCCGACGACAGAAACATTTCCGAAACGAGCCGATGGTACGGAATGCTGGACTCATAATGCACGCCGTCGGGCAGAACCTGACGATCCATTTCCCGGACCAGTTCCCGGACCGCGAAGTCCCGCCACCAGGCAGCCTCTTTACATTCGCGAAGACAGACTCCCAAATAGAGGAGCCCGACGATATCAGCCAGGTAATGGTTTGCGGTAATTCCGTCGCTACGGACTTCCAAATTTCTCATGAGGTGCCGTCCATGGGCCTGAAGCATCGCCAAGACGTCGGTCAGCCAGCCGTTCTCCACACTGGGTGTGTTGCCCAGCAGCGCGAGCGTCCAGAGCCAGTTCACCGCCCTAATGGCAACCTCCATGGGACATGCCCAGTTCACCCCGTGCTCAGGAGCATTACTCTCGATCCAGTCGGAAATCTGGCTCGCAACTTCGTCAGCGTATTGGCTCCGGCCCGTCAGGAGATACGCCTGAGCCAGCACCGGCAGGTGCTGGAACCGAGATAATTCCCACGGCACCTTAATGTCCACTCCCGGCAAGTGCCCGTAGGGAACATCGAGGTAACATTGCGCGGGATTCCACCGATAGCCGCTCTTAAAGTCACGATGCCAATCAATCTGCTTTCCCAGCGAGATGGGACCGGATCCCAGTAGATCGAAGGTATGCTCGCATAGCAGGTCCGCTGATTGGATTGTCGAATGCAGTTCATGCGGGGCCTGCCGTTCATAAAACTCTCTGAAAGACAATGGGCTCATCAGCTCTGCCGGAAGGCGCTCTCGGAGCTCGCTGTTCAGCCTCGCCACCGCCAGGGGCAGGTCCCGTTCGCGTATGGCGAGCGATCTCGCCAATTCCGATCTGCCGGCGACCAGCGGGCGGGTTTTACATCTCAGGCGCTGCCACCCTGTCATCATCGGCCGCACAAGCTTCGTCAGTCCGGCGCGAGCCACATATGCCGGTCCAACGGCCCCGATTTTTGCGTGGACCTGCTCCCAATAACTCACGGAAGAGTCGTCGTTCATAGGTCGGACCGTGTTCTGGATTTCAGTCCAGATATTCTTTCCACCAGAGCGCCAAATTGAATAGATACCAGCTTCGCGGGTCGCGCTGATCGTTGACCAATCTCCTGACCTCCGTCCGGTCCAGCACGTCGGTTCGATCACAGAATTGATCGAGTTCCTGCATCATCATCGGGCCAAGACGATCGGCCATCCATTCCTGCACCGGCACACCGAACCCTTGCTTGGGTCGATCGATCAAGGTATCGGGAATCACGCCCCGTACAGCCCGCTTGAGAATGGTTTTGGGGACTCCCTTTCTCGTCTTGACCGCCTCGGGCATGCTCATGACCAATTCGACCAGTTCATGGTCTAGAAACGGCACCCGGGCCTCCAGACTGGCGCCCATACTCATTTTGTCCACGCGCATCAGCAACAATTCCGGGAGTCTCATATTCAGGTCCAGATAGGTCATCCACTGCAACGGACCTTGTTCCCACGCTTTCTCTTCAAACCGCTGACGGATCGGACGCAAGGCTTCCCACGAACTGAAGCCCCGGAACTGTGCCCCGAGTCGCGATGACAGCAGCTTCCGTTTATGCGCCTCGGTAAACGCCTCCGCTCCGCCCCAAAAGACCGGTTCTTTTTGTATCCCGCGTCGTAGGCGTTCGTACCACATACTTTCCCTCATATTCGCATGACCGAGCAGGCCAAGAGCGAGTCGCTTGAGGACGCCGGGCACCGGCAATCCATTCAATCGTTCCAACAGAAGGATGGTGTGCCAACTCGGGTATCCGCAGAACAGTTCATCAGCTCCTTCGCCCACTTGACAGACGATCACCCCGTGGTCTCGCGCCAGCCGGGATACATAGTACACCGGGACGCACACGGGATCCGCGATGGGCTCATCCTGCAGCCGAACCATGGTCGGAACGAAATCCAACAGGTCGTCCAGCGTGAGGAGGCGCTCATGGTGATCCGCGCCGACCCTTTCCGCCATCAACTTCGCATAATGCAGTTCATTACGATACGTCTCATACCGGCCTGCGTATCCGATCGTAAAAGTGCTCACTGGTCGTTGCTCTCCCTGTGCGAACAACGCCGCATTGGTACTGGAGTCGATCCCTCCGGACAGGAAGACCCCGACCGGGACGTCGCTCACCTTCCGAAGCTGGACCGATGCCCGCAACGTGCTCAGGGTCATCTCTGCGATCGTCTCATCGGACTCCGATTCGAGCGGATGTGTGCGGTCCAACACGTCCCAATATCGACGCTCTTCTCTCAGACCGTCGGCACGGATACGAAGCCAGGTGCCTGAGGGCAGTTTAGAAATGCCCTGGAACAGCGTCTGCGGGGCGGGAGTGGTGAGAAAAGACAGGTAGTGGTAAAGCGCCTCTTCTTCAACGCCCCGATGTTGATCCGGATCTTGGAGGAGCGCCTTGATCTCCGATGCGAAGGTCACGCGCCCATGATGAAAGCTATAGTACAAGGGCTTCACACCGATCCTGTCCCGAACCAGCCACAGTTCGCGTCTCTTTGTGTCCCAAAGGGCAATGGCAAACATGCCGCGAAACTTCGTCAAGCAGTCGATACCCCATTGTTCGAAGGCATGCAGAATCACTTCCGTATCGGAATGATCGGTTCTCCAGACATGTCGTCCGACCCTGTCCAATTCCCGTCTGATGTCAGCGTGGTTGTAAATTTCTCCGTTGAATGACACCCAGAGAGTCTTATCCTCATTGGGCATAGGTTGCGAGGCGGCATTGGACAGGTCAATGATCGAGAGGCGCCTGTGTCCCAGCCCCATGCGGCCATCCGGGGAAATCCACAAACCGGCCCCGTCCGGACCGCGGTGAGTCATCGTGTCTCGCATCCGTTCGAGATACTGGGCCGTCACACGGAAGGACGACTGGTTGAAGACCAAGATTCCGCTAATGCCGCACACACACACCTCGCGACGGCACACACCACGACTCAGAATCGCGATCGTCCGATGATTTGTCCATGTGAAAGGGGATCACTCGCCGGAGCAGAGATCTCACATCTCCTGCGCTGAATCCATCGTGTAGGAGCCGAATGAATTCGAGGCGTGCCGGAATCGGTTACTGTTCCACCATCATACCTTCACCATACAAAAGTCTCGATGCAGGACGTTCTCCGTCTCCAAGAATACGCGGTTGCCCTCGGCATTCCCAGTGCCATACGACCGCGATGTACTCACGACACTCTTGCTGCCGGCATCCTACCGTATTGACGATACCACGCATAGGTGTCCTTGATTCCCTGGAGCAAGTTGATGTTCGGCGTCCATCCGAGCGCCGTGAGCCGGCTGCCATCGAGTAGTTTTCTCGGTGCCCCGTCCGGCTTGCCTCCATCCCACCTGACGGGCCCGTTGTACCCGACGACCTGGGCCACCGCGGTGGCCAGTTCTGCGATCGATATGTCTTTCCCGGCCCCTACGTTGATCCAGCTTTCGCCGGAATAGTGTTCCATCAAAAACAGGCAGGCATCGGCACTGTCATCGACATGCAGAAACTCACGGCGAGGGGTGCCGGATCCCCACAACACCGGCGGCGTACCGTTCTCCTTGGCTTCGTGGAATTTCCGCAACAGTGCCGGCAGCACATGCGCCGTTTCCAGATCGAAATTGTCGTGAGGGCCGTACAGGTTGGTCGGCATCGCAGCGATGAAATCGCGTCCGTATTGCCGCCTGTACGCCTGGCACATCTTGACGCCCGCGATCTTGGCGATCGCATACCACTCATTCGTCGGCTCCAGCGAGCCGGTGAGCAGGCATTCTTCTTTGATGGGCTGCGGACTGTCTCGGGGATAGATGCATGAAGATCCCAACAGTAACAGTTTCTTCACGCGGTGCACGTAGGCCTGATGAATCACATTCGTCTGAATCGCGAGATTGTCATAAATGAACTCGGCCGGGAACGAATGATTCGCCCAGATTCCACCGACTTTTGCCGCGGTCAGCAGGACGTATTCGGGCTGGGTCTCGGCAAAGAACTGCGCAACCTGATCAGGGTGCCGTAGATCCAAATGGCTTTTGGATCTGAGTATCAGATGACTATATCCTCTTGCCTGCAGCGCACGGACCAGGGCAGATCCCACCATGCCTTGATGGCCTGCCACGTAAATTCTGGCACTTTTCTCCATGCGTGACTATTCTCCGGCGCGGGTGCCTTCAAGTTTAAGACGTTCCATTTTCAGATCCGCATCAACCATCATCACGGCGAGGTCACGAAACGCGATCTTCGGCTTCCAGTCCAATTGCTTCTTAGCCTTGCCGGCATCGCCGATTAAGAGATCCACCTCGGTCGGCCGATAGTAACGGGAATCGATTTTCACGTAGCCGCTCCAATCCAGACCGAGACGGTCGAAAGCCACGTCAAGAAACTCTCGCACCGTGTGCGTTTCACCGGTGGCAATGACATAATCTTCGGGCTTGTCCTGCTGCAGCATGAGCCACATCGCTTCGACGTAGTCGCCGGCAAAGCCCCAATCGCGCTTCGCATCGAGATTTCCCAAAAACAATTCCTGCTGCAGGCCAAGCTTGATTCGGGCGGCAGCCTTCGTGATTTTTCTCGTCACAAACGTTTCGCCGCGGCGAGGGGATTCATGATTGAACAGTATGCCGTTACACGCGAAGAGATCATACGCCTCTCGATAATTGACGGTGATCCAATATGCGTAGACTTTTGCAGCGCCATACGGGCTCCTCGGATAAATGGCGTGGTCTCGCGCTGGGGC
>DAISKX010000076.1:0-10063 GCA_036820725.1 Nitrospiraceae bacterium | reverse complement strand
TCGTTGGGTCCGCTCTGCGGCCTGACGACCCATACGTAACTTCGTGTCTCGGTCGGAGTCACCCCCGGTATGCCTTCAATGGTAATGTCGCCGGATTGCCCGCCCAGGCATCCCCCGGCGCAATTGCTGGTGCTTGAAATCAGGACACGCCCTTCAGGGCCGGCGTCTGTCCTCAGAGTCCCAACATTGAGCGTAATGGACCCGGCATCTGCGCCGCCGGTCGTGTTGGCCTGAATGGTCGTTCCGTTGACGAGCACGACCTTCTCAGCCGTAATTTCGATAGCCGGCGGCGGAAAAGTGGGAATGAAGGCGGGGACCAGGCCTTCCACATGCTCTCCTGTTGCCACCGCGGGGGCAATCGTAGGGATAGTGGCATCCGTCACGCTTGCACCAATCTCCGTATGACTCAGCGCAACCGAGTTCGCAGCTTGCCCTGCTGGTCCTCGAATGAAAATGGTTCCGGCCGCTCCTTGCCCGGTGCTGTTGCCAGCAATGGTCACGGGCGCCGCGCCAACGAGCGGCAAGCCATCGTCGCCCATGTTGCTGCGCAAGGTTCCGACTTCAAAGGTGATGTTCCCTGCCTTGCCGTCGCCGCTTGTGGAGGTGCTGATGGTCGATCCTTTGCTCAGGCTTACATGTTCCGCCTGTATGGACACATCCCCTGGAGTGGTCGAGGCTGGGACTGAATCGGCCGTCTGGAACGACGTCTTCGCCTCAAGCGTCGCGTTCTCCATGACCAGTTGCCCGCCCCGGATTAAGATCGGTCCGGCATTCCCTGTGCTCGAACTGGTCTGCAGCATGGCCCCCGAGGTGAGGTGAATCGTCCCGCCTGGGCTGGGAGTGGTTGCGGGGTCGAGCGATGGTCCGGCGAGACCGCCTGCCCCGACGATACTCTGCTCTCCAGCGCCAGCTACACTCGCCACGTTGATCTGTCCACCAGGAGCTGAGAGGCGAGCCGGCTGCGATGTGCCATTCTGAAGTGTGCCAGCCGTGAACTCAATATTTCCGCCGACGAGGGAGATGCCATGTCCTTCCGAGACAGCGAGCTGACCGCCTTGAACGGTGATCGCGCCCGGGTTTGAACCCAGGAATCCGAATGCGGCCACCGGCGCGCTGGATATGGAAGCGTCCTGTGGTCCCGGAATCGCATTGAATTTTGCGCCGTCCGTCAAGCGCAGATAATCGGCTGTCGTGAAGTTCACCGATCCCCCCACATTCAATGACGCATTCGGCCCGAACACGATCCCAGCCGGGTTCATCAAGAACAGATTGGCGCTGCCGAAGCCGGTGGTCTGAATAGTCCCGAGAATATTGGACGGGTTGCCGCCTGTCACCCGACCGAGGATATTGGTGGTGGGTAAGGCAGTTTCGTTCAAGAAGTTGGCGACGTGATTGGTGGGGACGCCGAATTCGCCGAAGCTATGAAACAGATTGGCCCCGTTTCCCGGTCGCGTGCCGCCGGTAATGTCAAACGAGCTGCCGTTCTTCGTGACAGTCGTATTCAGCCCGGAGGAGGTGATCGGCGGAGTGACTTGAGCGCGAGGTGAATCAGGAGCGAAGAGAAAGATGGGCCATGCGAGAGCCGTCGCCAAGGCCAATGTGTAACACGTCTGACCGACGCCTGTTTGGAATCTTCCGTTTGGCATTTTATGGATAACTCTATTGCTATCTTGAGACTTGATTACGATCCACAACCTGCCGCCCAGCTCGTTACGCCTTGTTGCGACGATGGCGTATGCCGCTCATAGAGCTGTCCCGACACGATCATCTTCTGTGGGGAAGGTATGAGGTCGTCACTGGTTAGAGGATTGGGCTGGGAGACAGGAACATCCTCGGAGAGAAGCGCTATAGAACTCATTAGCCAGCCGCCGGGCTCGGAAGGGAGGGTATCCCGTCCTGTCACCACCAGGCTGCTCAATTGGCCGTTTGCTTGGGCCGCACAGCGTTGTTGCAATAAGTGTTGGACTTGCAGCGGCCGCTGTGGCAGCGTAGCCAGGCTACCGCTCAAATTGGACAGGGGTGACTGGATATTTACGGCGCCGCTCAACCCGAATTGCGACGAAGCGCTCACGACGCTCGTTGGGTCGGCTAGGAACGTCCCCGCGACGATGTTGATGTTGCCGCCTTGCCCTTGGACGGCTTGGGCAAGGATTTGACTGTTCTGCAGGGTCATGATGGCTGGATCGATCGTGATGTTCCCACCGGATGTGTTGGGCCCGCCTTGAACCGACGTATTGATCTGGCTGTTAATGAGCCGGATCGAATCGGTGGCCTGAATAAGTATATTGCCGCCGCTGGCCTGACTGGCTTCTGTAGTCACGGAAGCATTCTGGCTCAGGAACTGAGCACCGGCGTTGATGGCAATGTTGCCGGCATCGGCAGGACCGGTGCTGCTGGCGGTGATGGATGCGCCGTCGGTCATCGTGACTCTGTCTGTCGTGTTTACGGTGATCGAGCCTCCGGTGGCACTGCTGACAGAACCCGACGTGGAAGCTGAAATGGTTCCCCCATTCTGAATGGTGAGGGACTGTGCCGACAGAGTGGTCGTGCCGCCGTGGCCGGTTCCCTCCGTGTTGGTAAAGATGCCGCTGCCAGGGCCATCGATGAGCACTGCATTGGCCGAACTGTTTGTCCCCTGAATCGTGATAGTGCCTGCTGCTCCTGACGGAAGGTCCTCGGGAGAGAAGGGATCAAATCTGCTGTTGCTCGTGACTTGCGCTCCATTTGTAATCTGGAGGTTCGTTGTAAAGATGTCGAGAGTTCCTCCATCTCCATTTCGAAACGTTTCAGTTGAAACCGCACTACCGTTGGTGAAGAGAATGTCATGAGCCGTAATATTCAGGTCAGCAGACCGAGCGGTTCGCCGCGTAGTCGTCAAGAGAGTGGAGGGGAAGTCGAGGCCGCTCATGCTAAGACGGCCGATCAAATTCACAGTTAGACTACCTGGCTGAAATATAGTGAAGTTGTCGATCTGGATACCAGAGTTCTCGATGGTCAGATTTTTTGCAGTAAGCTGAATCCCACCCATGCCTGCATTTGCACCAGTCCCGTCTAAGGATGTGAAAAGGGTACTTGGAGCAAATTCATTTCCTGCGAGAAGAATATCTCCATTTGGCGCCTTCACTGCGATGCTGCCAACTCTCCCATTACTGGAAAGGCCACTTTGGGATGATACGAATGAGCCATTCAAAATGACATTGCCCTGACTGCTCGTCATTTGAATGTTTCCCGCGTTTCCTACGGAGGAGAGAGGCTCGAATGCATTGGTACTGGTCAGTATTGCGGCTCCGATCTCCATGTTTTGAATCGTCTTCAATGTGATGCTACCAGAGTTACCTGCGCCAGATGTCTCTGCGGCAAGGAGGGTCGAGAATGTACCCAGATCCTTAACCAGGATGCTGTTGGACTCCAATGCGATGTCTCCACTGTTACCCCCCGTGCTGTCCGCGCCCACGTTGGAGAAGATTCCGGTCACAGGGGAATTTTCGAGGTCCTCGGACCCCAGAATTTCTATACGATCTGCCTTTACCGATACTCCGCCATACTGAACGTCAGGAGAGGCATTGCCAGATACTGTCGTGTCGAGAAGCGAGCCATTTTTGATCACGGCCTCCTGACTCACGATAATGTCGATGCCGGTTCCGGGAGATCCGGCGTCCGGACCTGTGACATTGGCGGAGATGAGGGAGTCGTTTATCACAAAGCGGCCGCCTCGAATGACGACTGTACCGCCGCCGTCACCGCTGACATCAATGAGGGATTTCTCTGCAATCTGTATTGCGCCCAGCGATCCAAATGATTGACCGTTCACATTGGCAGTCTGCTCCAAACTTCCAGCCAGAATTTCTCCTGCAGATGCCACGCTTGCAAGGCTAATCTTGCCACCGGGCGCGGAGAGCTGAGCGGGCTGAGTAGTCGCATTTTCGAGGGTGCTGCTTTGAATCGTGATGTTTCCACCAATCAAGGAAAGTTCGGCTCCTGCGGGTACGTTGAGTTGACTGCCCTGGACGACGATGGCAGCTGGGTTTGAACCAAGGAATCCGAATGCGGCCACCGGCGCGCTCGATATTGACGCATCCTGGGATCCGGGAATCGCATTGAATTTTGCGCCATCCACAAGGCGTAGATAATCAGCCGTCGTAAAACTGACCGACCCTCCGACATTCAAGGACGCATTCGGACCGAACACGATCCCAGCCGGGTTCATCAAGAACAGATTGGCATTGCCAAAGCCTGTCGTTTGGAGGGTCCCGAAGATGTTTGACGGATTGCCACCGGTGACGCGGCCGAGGATATTGGAGGTGGGTAAAGCTGTTTCGTTCACAAAATTAGCGATGTTGTTGGTAGGAACGCCGAACTCACCAAAGCTATGAAACAGATTCGACCCGCTGCCTGGGCGAGTGCCGCCGGTGATGTCGTACTGCACCTTTCCTGTCGGGGGAGTCTGTGAGAGATTGACCTGTGTATTCAGTCCCGAGGGGGTGATCGGTGTCTGGGCGTGAGGAGAGCATAGGGGAAAAACGAGCCAGAAGACCCCGGAAGAAAAGGCTAACCACATTGAACCTACGAATCGACCGGGGCATAGCCATTGATGAGAGAATCGCTTGTCCTTTTTCATGACCCATCCATCTCTGTCTTACCGAGAGAGGGCTGGCTGAATGAAACTAAGGAATCGGTTACGCTTAGTGAGCTCCAGCCAATATCTTCCTTCGGCACGTGAAGTCTTTAACGCTCTTGTTCTTCTGAGTGTAAGGTAGTCACAACAAATGCCTGCTCGGTGAGCTGATAGTTTTCCTCTATCAATGGGAATCTAGGCTTGTTTTGAGGACATTGGCTTTCTATAGCAAGCTTGCGAAGTCGATCGGCCCCGGGAGTTTCCGAGGCAAACAAAGATAGAGGTTGAGATACATGCCTGACGCTAACATCGTTTGGAAAAGCGCATTTTGGACAAGCTGGGTGGGTACCTCGACAGGTACACCATCCAGAGCACCCGGTGCACATGCAGCAAGTTACGGCGTTTGCCTGATTTGTTATAAGCAATAAATCGGCAGAAAACAGCGTGAATAGGGTGAACAAGAAAACGAGAATCACTTTATGCATCACGGCACCTCCTCTAAGAGCATCCCAAAAGCATAACTAACCAAGTGTTGGCTAAGGCTTAGTAAATTCGGCGAATTTTCTCACTGCCTCGGTACACTCTTCCGTTGTACATATTTTTAGGATGGGCTGATTTGGTTCGGTCACAAACATATAGCTTTTGTTAATCTCCAGTTTTGCTATGTCAGAGTCTTGGACGCGAAACGTATGATGATGAAATGGGTATTGATCAAGTTTGTAATTAAGAGAATTGCGCAGCTTACTTGAATCTTCTCTAATAACACTTTCGGCCACCTGGCCCATCACCTCTGTGTATCCTGGAGTGATTGTCGTGATTTTCCTGATGGTTTCATAGTTGTAACAGGTGACCTTTGAAATTCCGCCCGGATCTGAACAGGGTTCAAAATGTTCACAGGCGCTCAAAACGAATGACATCCCGACCAGTGCAAGCCATCTCCAGTTCATGATTGCCCTCCTTAGGCATTAGGTTTGCTGCGTGCTGTTTCCTCTCTGTATGGTCAACTTAATGCATATCGATAGAGTGAGTACCTGTAGTAAGCTCGATGAGCATTGATGCATAATCGGTCGAGAGTCATTCACGCACACCCTTTCCATTCCAACGAATAGTATTTGCCACGGTCGCGGCACCACACATCAAACACATTGACGACATGACTGAGTTCCTGTTTCAGTTCCGGGACGGTCCTGAGCAAAACACACTTAAGCGGCGACACCTCTTCCTTTTCCCCGCACCAGTTTGACTGGCCGTTCTTATCCATCACCTTGCCGTTCTTGTTGACCCAGTCCACACCCAGTTGGGAGTAAAACTCCTTGCGGAAGCTTGATGTGAAAAACCGGTCGCTCAAGAGTCGTCGAGACGCGTTAAGAATGAACACCTGGAACTGGGTCTCGGATATGGCAAAGCCGTGGGGACGCACCGGTTCGGCTAACCAGCCAACGACAGTGTCTAGGTCTTCGATGTTGTCCACCATGTCGCCATTCCTATGACCGAGGCAGTCATTGATAAACGTTTGGTCATCGTTCAACTGCGACTCAGTGATAACCTTGGACCAATCGCACTTGTGCCGGCCATATATCTCACGCAGAACTTGGACAAGCCTCCGCTGGCGGTCCAGTTCGGCTCCTTGAATCGGGTCTGTTGGGTCGAGTGTTGTGTCGATGAAGTCGTCGAAGCTCGTGAACTGCTTGATGCCATATTGCCGACGGAATTCGTTGAAGCGCGGTATGCCGCGCTCCCGGTCACGTATGAGGTCAAGGGCCGCCACGTCGATCTGATTGGTCTTTGTCTGCAGGCGAGGCATCGGCAGATTTTGTAGGAACTGTGGATGGTTTTGGAGCGTCAGTCGTCCGAGCCGCTGGTAGCCCATTGTCAGTGCCCAGTTGGCCAATCCCTTATCGCGCATCCAATTCGTCGCCTCGCCGCGAAAAGTTTCCACCACCGGAACCACCGGACGTGTGACAGTAGGATCACTATCATTACCCTCTTCGTCTTTCAGTTCCCGGTACTCGATGAGGTCAGGCAACAGTGGGTGCAGCCGGTAAACCGTCACAAACTCCTCGGGGAAATTGAACGGCGAACCAAAGTGATGGATTCCTCCATTAACATCGTCCAGCTTTTCAATACTCCATACATCCTTGCAGAACAGAAGTACCAAGCGGCACTTTATGATCTGATTGCCCAATCCCAAAATTCCGGGCCCACCCGCGAAGGCTGAATACCATTGAGTTGCTACATAGGAGGTCGGGGATTTGCGATGATTTTCCATCGCCACTTTGAGTGCGGAGTTCACGAGTGGATAGTTCTTGAACAAGCCGTTCCAGTTAGCGTTCATGCCGCGGTGTAGAGGCTCGTTATAGAGAAGTTGCGTCGTCCATTCGATCGTATGTATTTTGGCGATCTCGGCCGAAACAACGAGCCGGGTGATTTGGAAAAGTTCGTCATCGGTTACGTCCCACCACAGGACAGGCTTGCTTGGGTTATTGGGATTGCGCAGTCCGCAGTCGTCATCGGATTTATCTGATGTTTCCTTCGCCTTAAATGTCTGTTCACGGAAGGCATCTACGAATCGGTTGTGCTCTCGGGCGAATACGTTATGGAAGAAACTCAGGCCGATGTTCCAGTTTTCAGGGAACGCGGTGGCTTCCTGCCCAGACCATGCCTTGTTGATTTTGGGCTTGGTAGGGGTGAGGGATTCTTCGAACTTGGGTAAATACCCCAAGTCCTTGTCGTGCTGTACGCGATGGCCTACGGAAAGCATTCTGAGTTTCGCTGGGTCGTTCCTGTCCCGCTCGACGCGTCCGAGCGAGTCTTCGTCGTAGCCATAGATCTGAGATGCGTCCCACCAGGCGGTGACGGTATTTTGCGTTACCTCGTAGGCCCTTGTCAGATAGTGTTTGCCTTGGTGCTTGAAATAATCGAGATCGGGAAGTTTTGGGTTTTCTTCGAGAAGGTAAGCTTTGTCTACTAGGTCATCTGGACGGCATCCGAGTTTAAAAGCTTCTTCCTTCGAACAACCGACGGGCATCAAGTCGGGCTCGTTGCCATTAATTTGTCGGTTATGTCCGTTCTTGAGATGCGAGAACCAGTCGTGTGTCATGAACTGAATCCAGAACGCAGCGAGCACGTTGAAGGTGTTCGCTTTTTTGTAGTCGAAGTGGGGGTCAGGAGAAAAGCAAGACGACTCCAGGCCTGTCTTGCATTCCTTTGTATTTGGCTGCACCCTGGTGAACAGCTTGCGACTGATTACCTGAGGGTCTGGTTTCAACAGGCCGAGCCGGTCGCCATGCCGATTTCTGGCCAACGGGTTTTTCCCTAAGTCCGGAAAGGTGGCATCGAACTCAACATTGCGCGCGAAAGGTTGGTCGGTGGACCCCATACGTGGATTGTCGAGATCGTTACAGATACCTGTCAACATGCGGAAGCGGATCAGGTCGCCTTGGCATCTTTGTTTTGATTCCCCGTTTTCTTTTTCGTCCTCCTTGCCGCCCACGACTACATAGAGGTCAGGCCCCTCCTTAGTCTCCTTATATCCTCTATCTAACTTCATCTCTGGCCATACTGTGAGGATGCGTCCCTCGATCCTCCTCTTGTGGATATCCAGACGACCGTTCACGTAGTTCTCGTATGTCCCGCTATTGTCGAAGAGGTTGAACTTGATCATCTCCATGCGCTGGTATTCCAAATCGAGTAAGGCGCCGCGAATGCCCCGTCCGTTTGGGCCGAAAGGCCCGAAGACAGCGCCTAAGCCGGAAGCCTTTGAATCAGTGTCGCGAGTGGCCCAGTAATTCTGCCAGTCCGTCCAGGGACGATCACGCCCTACTACCGCCTTCCTTCCACCTCGACAGCGAGCGGTGTTTTCCTGAACCTTGCCGAGGAATCGATCAGTGCGCTGATCTCCAATTGGCCGAAAGAATTCTATTCCGTACGTTGCGCAGTCCCACAACTCTTCTGGATCGATAGTAGCGCAACCTCCAACCACCAATGCCACGCACGACAGAAGGAAGCAGCATCCCAGGTATCTGCGCGTCCATGGCGTCGCGATGTAATGTCTATCCGCAGAGCGCATGCAGGGAACCATGTTGATAGACAAAGAAGGTTCATATTCAGCAGCATCCGTAGCCTGAGTCGGATTTGATGAGGGTAGATCGGTATCGCGGATATGGCGCGTCTGACGAGAAAGAACCTCGGAATCTGAGCAGCAATCCATAGCTCACTCCTTCTGGCCTTCTCAATTGGGGCTGCTTAGATAGTCCTTTCGCGAATTTTTGGCAAGCCTCACCTTTTCTCTGCCGATTGGCTCGAAATTTGAACTTGCTTGGGGTGGTGAAAGACTGTGGCACAATCCGTACCTTCCTTGCCGGCTTTTTACGCACTTCAGATTCGCCAAGCGCCGCAGCTTTCAGCGTATATACACATACTGGTCTGCCGTCTCTCGATCCGATTCGATCCGTGTGAACCCGATGGACAAGGTAGCTAGGCTAACGAGTTCTCTTGTCCGGCGACTTTGTCGAGTTCAACTGGTGGTATTGGAACCACACGCTTTTCCGGCGATGCATCCGACGGCCTGCGCCGCGTTTGATCCTGCCAAATCCGGCCGAGTATCGCTATCAACATGAGCACTCTGAATAGCGCGCCTGTGACAATAAGCATGTCCCAGTCCATCGCATTCTCCTTTTTGCATCGGTGTGCCCATTTTGCTGAAGTTCAGCAGCGCGTTCGCGGTCGTTACTGCGCAATACCTGTGCCACTAGGAGACATGGCCTCCGAGGGAATGCTTACTGTGAAATATGTGTATTGTTTCTAAGGAAATTCTATTGGTGTTGGTTCTACGTCCCTGTCGCCATAAGGAGGGGGCCGTTCGGCAGTGTATCCGAATGGATTCGCAGCCGTATCCAAAGCGATACGAGGTGAACGGTCCCATTGGAGTATGGTTGGGAGGTTGGCCCATGCACTGCGCTGTCTTTGTGTTTCGACGGATGGAAGTCTCAAAAGAGAGCCGCATCCCCGGATATATACCGGAGATGCGGCTGAATGGCGTCAGCAATGAGGTGGCTCGATCAGCTGGATGGGCACGATCCAGCAGATCGTGGGGTGAGATCGGTTGGCTGCTGGCAACCGAGCACACACAGCCGGCTCATCACTACGCCAAAGGAGGATGCGATGCGACTTACCTATTGTCATTGGTTCGATAGGAATCGATGTCACGCGAGGGACACAGCAATCAACGTGCCCGTTGCGCTTCAAAATGCAGCTAAAGACTCACCGTCCTTTTCTCCTCGCGGGGGAGAATTCCCCTCAACCTAGCCTTCTCCCCTTAGGGGAGAAGGCCGGGATGCTGGAGGAGCGGCCTGTCTCTCATCTTCTTCCCCCTCAGGGGAGAAGGCAGGGATGTGACCTTCCCCCAATTCCGTGGACACCCGGCTACGCCACAGCCGTCCTCGCTTC